>CAVACS010000093.1:0-9183 GCA_963587105.1 Anaerovoracaceae bacterium
CCCTGATGCGTAGAAAAATACGGGCCTGAAGATGTGCAGGGACACGATAAAAGGATACAGAAACATTTCCCGGTCGTCCGGACAAGTTCTGGAAGAGCCTGATACTCCTGATGAAAGGAACCTGCATCCGATGTCGCTTTCCGCCATCTTATGAATCTTGCAAAGACTTGAAGAACGCGTAATACTTGTAGCGGACAGAGTTGTCTCTAAGGGGCAATAGCTCAGCTGGATAGAGCATCAGTTTCCGGAACTGAGTGTCGGAGGTTCGAATCCTCTTTGCCTCATCATTACACAGACTGCGGGAGGACGGACAATCCTCCCTTTTCTATTCATTTCTGTGTAAATCTGACACATTCGAATTCCTCTCACTAGGTGAGAGTTTTTCCGTCCATCTCCCTCTCTATCCATGCCATGATGAGTTTCACCAGCCTTTTCTGCTGGTCTTCTGTGAGCTCTCTGTTCTTCGGTACACGGTACCATTTCTCAAGGCACCCCCTGCAGCAGATGGCTGTGGCATGCTGGGCTGTAAAGACGGGATGGCCGTGCATGGGGGTCTGCCTTCCGTCATTGGGGATGTACGAGGGAGAAATGCGTGTGCGGATGAAATCCTCTGCGTGGCGCTCTATTTCCTCGAGGCCCTTCTCCTTTATATACTCCCTGTCCTTCTCCGAGAGGTGAAAGCGTGAACGGAACAGGGAGCGCGAGAGACGCTCGAATGTTTCATCGATTGTAGCCATTACCTGTAAAGAGCAAGCTCGGAGATGCTCTTACGGTTCTTCTTTCCACCTTCTCCCTTCTCGTATCCGACGAGGAGGATGTTAACAGGAATGAGATCGGAGGGTATTTCAAGTTCATTTATCAGGACTTCGGGATTGAAGTTACATATCCAGCAGGTACCGAGTCCGAGGCTCGAAGCTTCCAGCATCATATGATCTGTGACTATCGCCGCGTCGATATCAATCAGGTTCCTGCCGTCACAGGGACGTGTCCATGAGCCGTCTCTTTTCATGCATACGACGATGGCAAGGGGAGCGCCGTATGTAGACCCGGCCTTTCGTACCCTCTCCAGAGCGTCATCGGATGATACGACGACAAGCCTCTCTCCCTGGCGGTTGCATCCCGTCGGAGCAAGTCTCCCCGCCTCAAGGATGAGGTCTATCTTTTCCTTTTCAACCTTCCTCTCCGTATAGGAGCGGACTGAGTGTCTTTCTTCCATGAGTGTTATAAGGTCTTTCATGGCTCGATTGTAGACCTCCGCTCATCAGAGCACAAGGAGAATGATGAAAGAAGAAGGAGGCCCGTCTGAGCCTCCTTCTCTATTCTTTCTCTCATTCGGAGAGAAGCATTGCCGTTACGGTTTCGACCGCTTTGGCGTATCTTGCGTCCTGTCCCTCAACATAATCAACTTCGACATCGGGTACGATTCCGACGGTTTCATGGTTCACACCGTTTGAATCTATTGTCTGGAAAGTCGTGGTGTAGATCGAGAGCTGCCCCGCCGAGAACGGCCCGGACTGGAAGATTGTCCTGTCTGTGAGTGCGCATGTTGCACCGTACGTCTGTCCGCCCACGACCTTTGCCGATGGAAGAAGCCTTGCGATTATGCATGCTGTCTCCGAACATGATACGGACATTCCGTTTGTAAGTATGACGAACGGGCCCGAGTAGGGAGCACTTGCAACGGGGTTGCAGTACTCATTCTCAAGGTAGTAATCAATCCACGGTGTGTAGTTGTATCTTGAGTAGCTGTCGCGGTATCTGACCTGTCCGATTCTTGTCTCTTCACTGAAAAAGTTTCCCATCAAGGTGAGAAGGAAGCTGAAATCTCCTCCGCCGTTGGATCTGACGTCCATGATTACGCCGCCGACAGCCTCCCATGAATAGCCGTCGAATGTGCATTTGCCGTTGGCCGTTATGTACTTGAGGTTCTTGAGAAGATCGCGGATGCCTTCAAGCTGAGCCCTTTCTGTCGAAAGATCATATGAAACTCCGTCCTTCTCTTCCTGCCACCAGAGGGCATCGTGGATTATATCGAGTCCGCTCTCCTCGAGTTTCTTTCTCTCTTCCGATGACAGATCCTTCTGATAGAGAAGCGGCTCGAGGCACTGTGATGACGGGAACGCGGAGATATAGTAATAGAAGATACCGTCCGTTGTGAGGCCGTAGAAGTATGAGAAGCCGTCGAGAGAGAGGCCGTTGACGACAGTCGCCCATGCCTTATCTTCATCTGTCGGAGTCTCGCTAGTCGGTGCCTTTATGGTGTATTCCACAGAGTATTTGAAACCTGCTGTTCCGTTATGGAATTTTCCGGCCGATGTAAGATCTTTAACCTCAAGGAGTCCCTCCATGACATCTGTATACTTCTTGTATTCAGCCTTCTCTGCATCTGTTGCGTCATTTAAATCATTGATGACGGGATGATCGAATCCGCCGTTGACCGAGAGGATACTCATAGTTAATCCCCCTGCAGCTGTGAGCTTATACAAATATATATCGGGATAGTCGTTGATGTCCCAGTCGGGATGAGCCTTCTTCATCTTCTGGAGTGTCGAAGGAGATATCGAGATAACAGTGCCGAACTGGTCCTTTATCGTAAGGTTGTAATGATAGTCGCTCAGCTGCCATGACATTTCCTTGAAATACTTGAAGGCAGTTATGCTGTCTTCCTTCTTGGAGTAATCAAGCTTCTGGAAGAGCGGGAGGTACTTTTCGTAGACTGCATCCCAGTCAAGATCCTCCTCTTCGCTGAAGTGGACGTATTCGAGGCTCATCGTATCCCAGTACTGGCGGAAGATTCCCTCCCAGGAGGCGGTCGTCTCATTTATCGGATCCTTTGCATCGTTAGTGCATGACGAGAGCACCAGAAGTGCAAGAAGTATTATCAGAACAGTAAGTATCTTCTTCATATAGTAACCCCCCATAAAAGCCCTGCTGCAACTGTGACTGTCGAGTTGTGCACGGGGTAGGATGCATACTTCTGGCTCTTGTTCATATCTGTAAGGGCGATTGAGTAGCCGACAAGAAGATATGCGTCGAAGGAGCCGAATTCGACGTCTGTGCCGACTGAAGCCGAAAGTCCTGCCTCGAATCTGTTGTAGTAGCTGAGGTCTGTCTTCTCCTCGACAGGGCGTCCGCTTGTAAGGCCGTATGCCACGCCTGTTCTGAAGCCGTAGACCCAGTAGCCGCAGTAGCCGCCGAGTGCGGCGAATGCTCCCCATCTGCTCCCGCCGAAGTCTATCGAGAGGCGGAGAGAGAGGGGAATCTCGATGAAGCTGTTCACCTCGTCGTAGCCGAAAATATCGTTCTTCTCGCCTTTAACAGTAACAGATTTCGTATAACCATAAGGCTTTGTCTGGAAGGAAGCACCTGTCTCAAGTGCGATATTAGGTGTGAATTCCACGACGACGGGAACTCTGATATCGAGGCCACCGGCGCTTAAGTATTCATAGCCGCTGTAGCCGCTGCCGGCGATGATGTAGTTGGAATTGATTCCGACTTCTCCGCCGACATAAACTGTCGCTGCGCTGAGGCTCGTGAGAGCCAGTGCCAGCAGTAATAGTGTCATTGTCTTTTTCATGGAATCAATTTATCCCTTTCATGCCGGTCTGACAATGCCGCTGGAATGTCACATTTTGTAAACTACAGAACAATTTGTCTGACAAATGGTTTCTCATGAAAGTTATCGTCGTCCCGGCCCTCTCTTCTTCCTTCCGAGATCCTTATCGTAGGAGGAGAGCATATCCCTCACCATACGGCTCAGGGGAAGAAGGGCAATGAGGTTGAAAAGCGTCATCAGGGCAATAACAAAGTCGCCCGGCCCTCCCCCCCCCTTCTCAAGCCCGGGGTTTTATGAAGGCAAGGAGCCTCTCCCCCGGTGGCTGTATCCCGTCAAAGCGAGACGCCAGCCTCGAGGATGAGGCTTCTCTTTTCCTTCTCAACCTTCCTCTCCAGAGAGGAGAAGAAGGAGTGTCTTTCTTCAATGAGGGTTATCAAGCCTTTCGATTTGATTGCATTGCCCTGCGGTTCGGCCGATGAGCATGTAAAATCAGTGAGGCATAACCTCATATGTATACTGTTCAAGCCATTCTTCGATCGAGCCTTCACACGGTTTGAGTTCCCTGTAGACAGGTTCTACTTCCGGATATCCACCGACCTCGTCCTGGCTGTTGATGATTTTTCCTGTTCCCGAATAGAACTCTTCGATAAGACGGATGTCCGTCTCGTCTCTGTCGGCAGGACGTGCACCACTGTATGTCAGAACGTACTGCGGTACTTCTTCAGCCTTCAGGACAGTAAGACCGTCTATCCAGACCGGCTTCTCATCAAGAAGGATTACCGGGATGGATTCGTCAGTAAGGTTGCCGGGTGTGATGCCGTCTGCCTTGACTATGATGTTATCCTCCATGTAGCAGCTTTCTTCGTTCTCGGGGTAGTTGGAACCGACCATTGCAACGACATTTGTGGACGGTCCTTCCTTCTCGTAGTTTCCAACGATCGAAACAAGCGGTGATGTCGGCCTTTCCTCAAGTCCGTTCCATTCTTTCGGAATCCAGGAGAGTCTTATCGCCCAGTCACCGGGGTCGTAGATGAGGTTGTTCACGACAATACCGGAGGTACTTCCCTTGAACCAGGGGTTTCTCTCGGAATTATGTGCGTAGTAGTTGCCGATGATTGCGATGTTCGTGCAGTCATCCATGACGAGAGTTCCCATGGAGTGATTCATGTGGCTCTTCTTGTGTACCGACCAGGCAAGACACTCCGATATGAAGTTGTTGCTGTACGTGATGTCATGAGATGCATTCTCGTGTCCCTGTCCCCTCTTTCCAGACACGGAAAGGTTCTCGTCGACGCCCCATGATACGGAGCAGTGATCTACTACGATATTGTATGAATTACCGTTGGCAGCTGTCGAGATTTCGGGCTCATACCCTTCTCCGACCTCTGCTCCGGCATCCCCCATTCTGAATCTGACATGCTGCATGACGATGTCATGGGTGTTGAACGTAAGCCCTCCGCGGATGAATGTAATTCCGGGCGACGGCGCTGTCTGTCCGGCTATTGTCAGATAGGGATTGTTGATTGTAATCTGCGCCTTCTCGAGGTCGATTACACCTGCAACCTCGAAAACGACAGTTCTCTTGCCCTCCGCTTCGACTGCTTCCCTGAAGGATCCGGGGCCGTCTGCATTGAGGTTCGTAACCTTGATTATCCTGCCGTCAAGGCCTCCTCTGGTATCTGATCCGTATCCCTCGAGCTGAGGGAGTACATATGTTTCCTCTTCAATAACGGAACCGGCCTCCGCAATGTAGTTTTCCACAACTTCGCTTGCACCGGCAGCGTAGAGCAAAACAGAAGCGACGAGCAGCACAATGACTGCCGTAATTTGTTTTTTCATAGAATTATACCTCCTCTCTGATACTCGCATTCAGGGAGTGCCGGAACAAGTGTCAGTATTTTTTCACGTCTGTCACAATTTGATATCCAATGTGTGTTTATATGTCAGAAATCATACTTTCATGTGTCACACGTTCACACAGGAAACAGATTGAAAAAGGACGACCTTGTACATTGTCATGTGAAGTGCTTCATAGAAGAAATGTGACTCCCGGCATTCTTCTTCCGCATCCTCTGCATTCAACAGTGTCATCAGAATTTCATGTGTGGTGCAAGCTGCGCTGCCAGATACGGTGCCTTTGAGAGGATCCGGGAGGCCGTCGATTGATCTGTGTCCGGCTGTTATGCCATTGAGAAACAACAGCTTCCTTTGTTCTGTTTTCTTCTGATCGGGCATTCTGATCAAGAGGGCCTCTTTCTCCTGCCCGACAATAATTCGACTGATGGAGAAGAGAGAGTTCTGTAAGGAGAAAAATGAGGCGCCGTTGAATGACGACTCTTACCCGGGTCGTCTCTCCGCCTTCCGGCATCTCACTCTTTTCTGTTGCTCTACTATGATCTGTGGAACAATCAGTTCCCGTGAGTTCAGAAGCATATTTTCTTTCTCTGGAGATCCTTATCGTAGGAGGAGAGCATATCCCTAACCATACGGCTGAGGGGAAGAAGGGCAATGAGGTTGAAAATCGTCATCAGGGCTATGCCGAAGTCTCCCAGGTCCCAAACAAAGGTGTACTCCGCAAGTCCTCCGATGAAGAGCATGACGAGCGCAAGGATTTTGTATAAGGTCTGACTCGTCCAGTTGTCACCGAAGACGTAGCTGACGTTCGAGCGTGCATAGAAAAGAACTCCGATGAATGTGGAGAACGAAAAGAGGAAGAGCGTGACGGCAATGAGAACGCTCCCCGCCTGTCCCATATGATAGACCATCGCGCTCTGCAGGAGGTCCATTCCTGCCTTCCCTTCAATGACTGCGGAGGGTGAGAGGAGCATGATGAATGCCGTGCACGAGCAGATGACGATCGTGTCGATGAAGACGCCCAGGGCCTGAAGGAGGCCTGCATTCACAGGGTTCTCGACTGATGCCGCAGCAGCTGCGCAGGGTGCACTTCCCGACCCCGCTTCGTTACTGAAGAGACCCCGCTTGACTCCGTTCATGAGAACGGCGCCCAGTCCTCCGGCGACCGCACTTCTTACATTGAACGCCTCACGCACTATGGAAGCCATGACTGACGGAATCAGTGTGATATTCCTGATGATTATGAAGACTGTCACACAGAAATACAAAACTGCCATTACCGGGACGATCACGTCCACAGCCTTCACTGTCGTATTCTTTCTGAGAACTATGACGGCAGAGAGTGCGACAAGCACCACTGTCGACAACATCGGGTCGATGTCGAAGGCATTGTAAAGCGCTGATGAGACGGAGTTTCCGATGACCTGGCTGATTCCGCACCAGCATAAAAGGCCCGAGAGAGCGAAGAGGACGGCAAGGATGCTCTTTCTCTTCTTTCCCCTGTAGAGATAGTCAAGGTAGTATGCCGGCCCTCCCTTCCAGCCGCCGTAGAGCTTATCCTCCGTCTTGAACTTCTGCGCAAGCGTTCCTTCTACAAAGGCAGTCGCTCCTCCGAGGAGTGCACTCAGCCACATCCAGAATACGGCCCCCGGGCCGCCTGCGGAGACTGCCGCGACGACGCCGACGAGATTGCCCATCCCCACCCTTGTCGCAGTGGAGACAAGAAGGGCCTGGAAGCCTGAGAGAGCACCCTTCTCCGAGCCTTTCTTTTCGAGGGTGAGCCTGATCATGAGTGGAAAGTGCCTGAACTGGACACCCCTGAGATATATCGTATAGAAGATTCCGAGCGGAATGAGAATAAGAACGAGAAGCGGAATACCGAGCCTGTTTCCTCCCGGGAGCGGAATATAGAAAAGCGCACTCCAGAAGAGGTTAAAGAAGAAATAGAAAACTTTCACCGTAACAACCTTTTGTCACTACAGTCTACTCCTCTTCGACCCTCCGTTTCCATAAGTATCTGTTAAGTGTGTGCCTTTTACATCTCCGCCGCTCCGGCACCCGGCGGTCCCCTGACGGGAGGCTCTCTATCAACTTTCGTATCATGGCTCCGTATTACTCTAAAGGGAGAAGGATAACGTGTGCCGCTCCTTTCTCCCCGGGATATATACAAAAAAAGACGAAGATAGGGTACACTTGTCCCGGAGGCAGATATGAAGAAGCACATTGTCTGTTTAGGAGACTCGAACACCCACGGCTACGCAGCCGATGTATCTGATAGCAGAGACGGCACGGACCGTTTCAACGAAGACGAAAGATGGACGATGAGGCTCCAGAAGGCCCTCGGGGACGACTATCTTGTAATCGAGGAGGGCCTGGGGGGAAGGACGACTGTCTTTTCTGATCCCCTCCACGAAGGTATGGACGCCCTGGGTCATGTCTACCCCATTCTCATGAGCCATGAGCCTGTCGATCTTCTTATAATCATGCTCGGCACCAATGACACGAAGGAGCGCTTCTCGGCATCTCCTCTTGTGATAGCATGCGGTATGGAAAGGCTTATAAAGAAGGTTAAGAGCATCGAGTGCTGGAAGGACGGTAAGAGCAACATACTCGTTGTCTGTCCTCCTCCGATCAGAGAGGAGTTCAGGGAGGTCTTCAATGTGGAATGGATGGGCTCCGACTGCGTCAGAAAGAGCCGTGAGCTCGCGCCTCTCTATAAGGCGGTTGCAGAGCGTAACGGGGTAAGGTTCTTCAATGCCGACGGGTGCGAGTTCAACAGAATCGACTGCATGCACCTTACGTCAAGGGGCCACGAGAAGCTCGCGGCATCTCTTCTCCCGATAGTGAAGGAGGCTACTTCTTCTTCCCTCTGAAGAAGCCTCTGACCTTTTTCCTCTCCTCTTCCTTCTTCCGGTATTCCTCGACTGTTATACCCTCGAGCTTTGCGCACTCCTCCTCGGAGAGATGTTTCTTGTAGTTGTTCTCGAGAAAGAATGAGGACAAAAGTGCCCAGATGGATGGCGTTACGAATGCCGGCGACCAGTATTCAAGCGTCCAGATTGTAAGCTCGACTGAGAGAAGGACGATTACGAGTGTGGATGGAAGATGTGCAATCGTGAGTGAGAATGCAGTCTTTATATAATCTTTAATCGAGAGATCGAAGCGTCCCAGAAGCGGAAAGAGATTGAGCATCGTGCCGACGGGGAGAATTAAGAGCACATAGTAGAAGGTGAACATGAATGCCCCCGTGCGGTCGGAGGAATTCGTTTTCATGACGTAATAGCCGTAAGCGATAAGAAGAAGTACAGGGACAGAGATGAGTGTCAGGATAACACCCTTTTTAAACTCCTTCCGAAATACTCTGAAGAACTCCCTGAAAGGTGTATTGTCGCCGTAGCGGAAGGCCTTCACGAGGGAGGTATAGAGCGCCGCGAGCGACGGGCCGAGGGTGACGACGCCGAGCGAGCAGAATACACAGCAGAGCGAGAGACCGACGAAGTCGACACACCGCCCCAGGAACGCCCAGGGCTGCTGCTCGGGATTGAAGAAGTTCATTTAAAACTCCTTGTCAGCGGAAACCCCAGGGCTTGCCCCGTGGGAGGAGCTGACTAATAATTCAAAATACCTCCAGAAACAGCCCGAACTGAGCCGTTCTGGAGTGGAGATAAAACGCCTTTAAGGCCCACTTCTCCTGCGGTAACGGGGTCTCTCTCCCCGACGTCCTTCGCCAATGTTACGGAAGGTTTCTCGTCCGCATCACCGTTCCTACCCAT
>CAVACS010000094.1:0-9181 GCA_963587105.1 Anaerovoracaceae bacterium
ATAGTAAACGACATAAATAATTGTGCTTAACTTTTAGATGTTTTACTGGTATACTTATTTCAGGAGAAAAGTATGCCAGACCGAAAATATGTAACAGACAAAGAAAAACTCATAGCTGAAGGGAAGATGATTGTATCTTCGAGTGAGGAAGCAAGTTATATTCACAAAGTAGAGTGCGTTAACTTTGTGCTTGGAGGAATGCCTCCATCAGAGGTGAGTGAGTATGTACCAGAGAGTAAGAACACAATAACGGGCTGGGTAAAAACAGCTGATGAGCAGGGCTTTGATGCACTTCATACAAAGAAACAGACAGGACGACCTCCCAAACTCAGCAAGGAGCAGATGTCTGAGATTGGAACCATTCTCCTTGAAGATGATCCGGAGAAGTATGGTTACCATGTCTGGGACGGTCCAAGTCTATCATCCTTTATATTATCGAAGTATTCAGTCTATCTATGCGTGAGACAGTGTCAGCGATTCTTTAAGAGTTTCAATATGTCACTGGTAAGACCTCAGACATACCCGTCAAAAGGTAAGGAAAATAAAGAAGAACGGGAAGAATTTAAAAAAAAATCGCAAAAATAGAGAAAGATGAGCATAAAGAAATCCTTTACGAGGACGAAGTTCACTTTCAAGTAGGTACAACAATAACAAGGAAATGGGTAAAGAAAGGCTCAAAACCAAAGGTCGGTTCGCCTCCCGGAAAGAAATCCGTTCCTCTCAGTGGATATATATCTCCCTCTACTGGCGTTCTCCATATTGTTAAAACCTTATGGTTTAATTACAGCAGCGTAATAGAATCCTTTCGAAACTTGATAGCATCAGGTATTGTCGAGGAAGGAAAGAAAATTGTATTGGTCTTGGATAATGCTCCTTGGCATAAAAAAGCAATAAGGCTTATATATGATGAGAATCTTCCTGAATATGCAGATATAAGAGAACGTATGGAAGTAATTCCTCTTCCTCCATATTCTCCAGATTTGAATCCGATAGAACAGGTATGGCGGAAAACTCGCCGCGAAGTAACACACAACAGATATTTTAAGAAAGTAGAGGAGCTCGAGGAGAAGCTCGATAGATATTATGAGGGGTTTAAAAAGCCTAATGAAGAGTTAAGAAGCCTTTGCAGCTTCAAGTACAGAAATTAATGTCGTTTACTATAGCTTTCAGACTGCTTACGTAAACGAGCGATATCTTCTCCGAGAGCATTAACCGCTTCTTCGAGACTGCGATAAATCTTATCTATGTCGGATAGTCTGGAAGATATATCTTCCATCGTTTTCGTCATAGCTAAAGAGTCACTACTCTTTATTGCTGGCTCTATTGTCTTTTTCGTTGCCGCTGTTTCCTCTTTTCTGGGTCTCCCGCGCCCTCCATTAGGAATGACTGATCCCGTCTCGGGATCGAACTGACCAATGCACTTCTTCTTCTGTACCTTTTTCTTCTGTGATTCGTCCCAGACATACGTCGTGTCATAAGCATACCAGATGCCTGTGTGTTTGTTGTAAGAGCGAGTGATGGACATAGTGTCTCCTAAATATGCCAATTCATTATTCTCATTTTGGCATACTTGGGATAAAAGGCAATATCTATTTTAGTATATTTAGTAGATTATTCAAAATGTCAGTGAGACGCTACACTAGATAGCTATCTGATTAGAGGTGTTACCCTAAACAAGTCACCTGTCTCTTTGAAGAATTCGCTTATCACTGATTTTCTTGATATATGAAATATTTCTTTTATCTTATTACGTATGCAAGAAAACTTGTCCTTTAATTTTTCAATACTGTCGAAAAATTCAATAGTATTGTCCCACAGCCTAATTCAAATCAAACTTGATTGAATTAAAGCATATATTATTGTATTCTAATCAAAAATGATTAGATTACTAAATATCATATCTTATTCCCATCATTTTTGATTAGGAGGAGCTATGCACTACATATGGAATAATGAAGATTGGCCTAACTTCAGCTTTGACGAAAAAAAGGTGGATAAAAAGTACATCGAGTATGTCTATCAGAAGGGATTGACCGACCAGATTTTCAATATGCTTACTCCGGAGAGTCAGAGAGAGTGCTATTCGAATACAATATCGAGTGAGATAGTATCGAGTAATGAGATAGAAGGAATATCTATATCATATGAGTCTGTCTATTCGTCTGTTCTCAGAGCTTTGAATATCGAGAACACAAAGCCCAGCAAAGACAGGAATGCCGAAGCCCTGGCATCCCTTGCCATCGCCATACAATCAGACCCCACCCCCATCACGGATGAGAAAATCTTATCCTGGCACAAGAGGATATTCGAGAATTCATCGAAACAGACGAAAGGAATAGATAAAGGATGCTACAGAGAAAAGCCTGTCTATGTCATGAAGTTCTCAGGTAAGCTCAATGAGGAAGTCCTGTACGAAGCTGTTCCTTATCAGAAGGTTGAAGACGAAATAAAGACACTCATCAAGTGGCTTAACACTCCTACACCTTTCCCTGCCGTAGTACGAAGTGCCATCGCCTCACTCTGGTTCTTGTCGATTCACCCCTTCAGTGATGGGAATGGAAGGATATCACGTCTTTTATCTGATTCAATACTGAGAGAGGAAGGTATCTTGAGATATATGAGTACATCATCTGAGATACTTGAGAGAAAGAAGGAGTACTACACCAAGCTCTATGAAGCCCAGCATTCCACATCAATGGATATAACATCATATACCCTATGGTTCATCGACATGGTTATCGACGGCATGAAGAAGACAGAAGATACATGCAAAGCAAAAATAAAGCTTACATCCTTTATGGCTTCCCTTGATCCTGCAGAATACAACTCCCGTGAGCTATCTATGCTCTATAGGCTTGCTTCCGGCTCCTTTATAGGTAAACTCACAGGAGCAAAATGGTGTAAGTTGACAAAGTGCCAGTCCGCAACTGCCACCCGTGATTTAGCTCACCTCTGTGATAAGAAAATACTCATCAAGTCTGAAGAGAGTGGGCGCTCATCATGGTATGCGCTGAACCCGGGGATTATGGACAAATCGCACTAAAACAGATGAAGATTTTGACATAAGAAGCGGGCCGCAGTGCTGCTCTCCAGTGTAATACTCCAGTGAGAGGAGAAGCGCCATCTTGAAGCGTCCGTCAGCCCTGACGCTGTGCTTTCCGCCCTTTGCAAAATGGAAGTTCTCTCCTTCCTTTATAGTGTAATCTTTTCCCTCGTAGCCGATCGTGGCTTTTCCTTCAAGAGCGAATACTATTGCGTCTCCGGGGGCTGCATGCTCGCTGAGGGCTGTGCCTTCGTCGAAAGCCATGACGACTGCTTTCGTCTTCGAATTCGAAAACACGTCGATGTTGACGATACTCTCCTTTCTGTATGGGATCAGTTCCCTGATGGCGAACACCTCTCCTTCCTTCACTTTTTCATTGATCATTGTTTCACTCCCGAGCTAGTACAAATGGGATCGGTAAAAAACGCCAAATATCGGAAAAATAATTCGCCAAACGTCGGAAAAATAATTCGCCAAACGTCGGAAAAATGTATATAATTCATGACTGAGCTGTTTAATACTATTCTGATATAAGGGTTGGAGAGAATGAGAGAAACTGGAGAATACAGAAAACGTATAGCTGACGACATCCTGCGTCGAAAACTGGAAGGGAAAGGAGCTGTTCTGATAGATGGTCCCAAGTGGTGCGGGAAGACAACCACGGCGGAACAGATTGCCGCCAGTGTTCTTTATATGGACGATCCGGAAAAGAAGGAACAGAACATTGCCATGTCGGCGTTAGCTCCAAAGCGACTGCTTACAGGGGAAACTCCGAGGCTTATTGATGAATGGCAGCTGGGCCCGAAACTCTGGGATGCCATCCGTTTTGAAGTTGATCACAGAAGAGAATCAGGGCAGTTCATACTTACCGGATCTTCTGTTCCTGTTGACAGCAGGGAGATTGCTCATTCCGGCACCGGGCGTTTCACCTGGCTGACCATGCGCCCCATGAGTCTATTCGAATCCGGAGATTCTTCAGGAGATGTAAGCCTCAGTGCCCTGTTCGATGGAAATGATGAAATCGACGGCGTTTCCAGTATCAGTCTGGATCGTCTGTCCTTCCTTGTCTGTCGTGGCGGATGGCCTGGTACATTGAAGATGAGGGACGAAATTGCTCTGGACCAGGCTTTTGATTATTACAGAGGAGTCGTTAACAGCGATATCAACAGGGCGGACGGAATTCAGAAGAATCCCGAACGGGTGAAAAAGCTGATGCGTTCCTATGCAAGGAACCAGGGGGCACAGGTGGCAGACAGCATGCTTGCCCGGGATGTTGCTGCAAACGAAGGAGGTTCCATCCATGAGGAAACAGTAGCATCTTATCTGAATGCACTCCGTGGAATATTCGTCGTCGAAGATATGCCTGCATGGAATCCCAACCTCAGGAGTAAGACGGCAATACGTGCTTCTAACACCAGGTACTTTGTCGATTCTTCTATTGCCGTCGCTGCACTCGAGTTAGGGCCGGATGATCTTGTCGGCGATCTCAGGACTTTCGGTTTTCTCTTCGAAACTCTCTGTGTCCGGGATCTTCGTGTCTATGCCGATTCGCTGAACGGCTCGGTCTATCATTACAGAGACAAGGATGGACTGGAGTGCGACGCCGTTGTTCATTTGAGAAACGGCAGGTACGGCCTCATTGAAATCAAGCTTGGAGGCGACAGGCTTATCGAGGAAGGAGCAAAGAGTCTTAAGAAGATGGAGGCGAAGATCGACACCGGCAAGATGAAAGCTCCTTCATTTCTGATGGTGCTGACAGGTGTCGGAGATTATGCATACCGGCGTCATGACGGTGTGCTGGTTGTTCCTGTCGGCTCTCTGAGAAACTGAAGCGGATCTCCTTACCGGCGTCATGAGAGGCCCGGGCTGAATATAATACTCTCAAGACCGCCGAAGGGCTGATGTTCCTTCCTTTTCTCCCGGCCGGATGCGCCGGCATTCTGTCATGTTGAAATCAGGTTGCTGTAATACTTGGTCTTTCCCGAGAGCACATCGTCGTAGAAATTCTGCTTCCAGTCTATGAAAGCAATGCTGTTCTCTATTTCTCTTATCGACTCGACCAGAGTTTCTCTCTTCTTCTCAAGTATGATCTTTCTTTCGGGGATGGAAGACTCTCCCTCGAGACAGAGCCTGAGGTATTCCTTCATTTCGTTGATAGTCATTCCGCAGCGTTTGAGGCACCCCAGACTCTGTATCCACTTGATGTCGTTGTCACTGAACACACGGTAGTTGTTTCTGTCCCTTTTAACGTTGGGGACAAGGCCTTCGTTGCAGTAGAACTTCAGATTTTCGTAACTCATATTCGTCCTCTCGCAGGCTTCTTTCATCGAATACATAAAAATCTCCAAAAAGTGCTGAAAAGCTATTGCCCGGTAGTAGCTACCGGCTGTTAGATTCATTCTGTCATCCCCTCAGAAGGGGTGTCAAGGAGTTGGAAATGAAAAAGTTTTTGTTCTCGGGTATGACGCTGATGCTGTCACTTTTTACTGCAGCATGCAGCGGTACAGTCGAGGATTCTCAAAGTAGAATCGCCGACGGCAGGAAGGTTCTTGTGGTCTACTATTCGGCAACCGGCAGCACTGAAAGAGTTGCGGGGTATATAGCATCGTCGACGGGCGGAGATTTATTTCGAATCGAGCCCGTAGAGAGCTACACGAGCTCTGATCTCAACTGGAGAGATTCGTCGAGCAGAGTAGTGAGAGAATACGAGGACGAGAGTCTGAGGAACGTTGAGCTTGTTAAAACAGTTCCGGACAACTGGGATGAGTATGACACTGTATTTATCGGTTACCCCATATGGTGGGGAATAGCCGCATGGCCTGTGAACAGCTTCGTCAAGGGTAATGATTTTACAGGAAAGACCGTAATTCCCTTCTGTACATCTGCCTCCTCCGGACTCGGAAACAGTGGCACTCTTCTTAGAGAGGCGGCAGGAAGCGGTACATGGAAGGCAGGTCACCGCTTCGTTAGTGGTGTTTCTGAAAGCGATGTGAAGAAATGGGTGAATGAATTGAACTGAAGGAGGACGATATGGAATACGTAACACTTTCTAACGGCGTACAGATGCCGATTATGGGATATGGAGTATATCAGGTGGGTAAAGAAGAGTGCGAGAGATGTGTGCTTGATGCCCTTGATGCAGGATACAGATCAATCGATACAGCCCAGAGCTATTTCAATGAAGCGGAAGTCGGCATGGCAATAGAGAAATCGGGAGTAAAGCGTGATGAGATATTCCTGACAAGCAAGGTCTGGATAGAAAACTTCGGTTATGAAGAGTGCCTCAGGTCGACTCTTGAGTCGATGGAAAAACTTCGCACCGATTATCTTGATCTCATGCTTCTTCATCAGCCTTTCGGTGACACATACGGGGCATGGAGAGCTCTCGAGGAACTCTACAGAAAAGGAAAGCTCCGTGCAATCGGGATATCGAATCACTACGTCGACAGGATGGTCGAGTTTGCATCCTTTGTCTCCATTCCTCCTATGGTGAACCAGATGGAAATCCATCCTCTCTGTCAGCAGCTCTCCCTTGCGCCCTGGGCGGACAAGTATCATATCCAGCTCGAGGCATGGGCGCCCTTCGGAGAGGGAAGAAAGGGCCTCTTCGAAAATCCTGTTCTGAAGGCAATCGGAGACAAATATGGTAAAACGACAGCGCAGGTGATCCTGAGATGGCACATCCAGAGGGGAGTCGTCGTGATTCCGAAGTCCGTTCACAAGGAAAGGATGAAGGAAAACCTCGATGTATTCGACTTTGTCCTCTCCGATGAAGATATGGCCGCTATCAGGACTCTCGATACCGCGACATCATCTTTCTTCTCCCATCAGGATCCGGAGATGGTCGAGTGGTTCGTCAAAATGGTCAATGAGAGAAAGCTACGGAAGGACAGCTCCGGAGAGGAGAAGAACTGGTGAGGGATAGAGGCTCCTGTTCTCAAAAAAGGGAGCTGCAGATAAGAGAAGACAGGAAAGTATTCTCCTTTCTGCCTCTCTCCTTACTTCTCGAAGGGCTGAAGAAGTAATAGTATTCATTCTTCGGGGAGGCTCTTATGACATTCGTCGGAGTAGCAGTAAACGGTATAGGAATAGCAGTGGCAGGGCTCCTCGGGGCCGTCATAAAGAAGGGTATTCCCGAAAAGCTCAAGAAGGCATTGATGACTGCACTGGGACTCTGTGTGCTCTACTGCGGTATTTCGGGCTTCTCGTCAGATACCAACCTGCTCATTCTGACTGCCTCCGTCGTCATCGGCCTTCTCATCGGCGAGATACTCGATTTCGGCGGCCGTCTCATCCGCTTCGGAGAGTTCGTCCAGAAGAAGATTCGCTCCGGTGACAATAGCTTTGCAGAGGGCTTTGTGTCGTCCTCGCTCTTTGTCTGTGTCGGTGCAATGGCCATCGTCGGGGCTGTTGAAAGCGGAACGCAGGGTACGTACAACACGTACCTTGCAAAGTCCTTCATCGATATCTTCATAGTCTTCATAATGGCGACGAGCAAGGGGGCAGGGTGCGCCCTCTCTGGTCTCTTATGTTTTCTCTACGAGGCCCTTCTTGTTTTATGTTCTTCGTGGATTGCAGCCCTCGTCAATGAGGAGACCATCAGCCAGATGAGTCAGGTCGGCTCTCTCATCGTTGCGGCCATCGGCCTCAATCTTCTCGACATCACACATATAAAGATTGCCTCATATATCCTTTCGCCGTTCATCCCCGTTGTAATCTATGAGGTCATCAAGCTTTTTTGAGAGTCCTCTTCATTGCCTGATCTTACGCGGCTGCGATATCAGAGGGGTTATCCTGTGCGTGCAGGGAGGACAACTTCTTTGCGTATAATTCTCTCATAATGTGGTTATAACCACATAGTCTCTCCTTCTCCTCTAATATACTTACTCCGGAAATAAGGAAGCGGGTGACAGAGATTGTTCCCTGGCAATCGCTTCTTCATGGAGGTAAGCAGAATGAGCTATTCAGACTGGAAAGAGAAACGGCAGGAATTTCAGAAAATCGATGTCCGCGGTATTCAGGGAAATTTCTTCGCGGGGCTTAAGAAAAGAGCCGAAGCACTTTCAGAGGGAGAAGGGATGGAGATTGTGCAGTCATTTGATCCGATTCCCTTATATGAGGTCATGGAGGGGCTCGGCTTTGAACATCATACCGAGCAGAAAGGCGATGCGGAATATCATGCGTATTTCTACAGAACGGAGAAGAAGACGGCTGAAAAAGATATCCCCATGCGTCCGGCGGCACTGACCAACATGCCGCTTATAGATGAAAATCTCGGCAGTATTGCAGTTTCATTCTGGGACCTGACCTGGAACGATGAGAAGCGTCATCTTCCGTATGAGACAAGACTTCTGCTTTCCCTTGCGAATGCAGTGGGAGCGGGAAGAATGCGTCAGGCGTCACGCGAGCTCGTCAAGGCTTATATCCACGGACTTGACAGTGCGGCGCTCGATGATCTCTTCGAGCTTCTGGCATGGAATCAGGGAATAGGCTATTTCAGCAGTGAAATCGGCCCCTCAACCCTCTTTGCAGCATATAAGACAATCAAAAACATGGAAAAGCAGGGTAAGGAACGCAGTGAAATCTGCTCCGTTCTGATGGAGAAATTCGGAGAGAAGAATCCGGATGTGAAAGTACAGTAGAAGACGCTTTTGGACGTGATGAAGAAAAAGAGGTATGAAAAATGAAGTATGTGGTGAATGACGGATGTATAGGATGCGGGATGTGAAGAGTCTGTCCGGAGCTCTTCTCCATGACGGACGAAGGCGTTGCAAGGGCTGCGGAGGGTGATGTTCCGGCAGAATTTGAAAGAGCTGCTGCAGAGGCAATGAACGGCTGCCCTGTCTCAGCTATCGGGGAAGGCGAGAGAAGGCGGGGAGAACAGATCGAGATAACAAAGTCAGTCCAGATGGAAAACTCCGTCCGGGTTGTAAGCATCGGGGCCGGAGATTTCAATGCCGTAATGGTTGTATATGCGACCGTCTCCGTCCATATCAATCCAGCGTCTGTCGAGCTCTGCCGCATCCATGATGCAGTGGCCTACGCATGCGGGATCGTTGAAGTAAAAGCTCAGGCCCTTTCCTGTCTTCTGATATCCGACGCATATCACCCAGTGGCCTTCGGCAAGGTAGGTTTCCG
>CAVACS010000095.1:0-8885 GCA_963587105.1 Anaerovoracaceae bacterium
TTATCGTGTTCTTAATGATTTCATTGAAGAGCAATATAGAAAAGGGGATGATAACTTTGTCTTGATAGATGAGGTTCAGCTCTGCCCAAACTTTGAAATCACCATCAACAGTCTTCATGCAGAGGAGAAGTACGATATTTATATTACAGGGTCTAATGCCTTTCTGTTGAGCTCTGACCTTGCGACTCTCTTTACGGGACGCACATATGAGATTAAGGTTTATCCGTTTTCTTTCTCTGAGTTCAAGGAGTATTTTGACCTTGGTGACAATTACTCGGCCTTTGACCGCTACATGAAAGAAGGCGGAATGGCAGGCTCTTATCTTTATAAAGACATGGATGCAAAATATGATTACATCAAGGATGTTTTTGATACCCTGATACTACGTGATATCCGTCAGAAATATAAGATACGTAATACTGCCGTTATGGACAGGCTTGTTGATTTTCTCATGGACAACATCTCTAATTTAACATCGGCATGGAATATTTCTCAAACGCTGGAACGAAATAGTGATGAGGTGAACCATAAGACAGTATCCAAATACCTGGAATATCTATGTAATACATTCGCCTTCTACCGTTTCAGACGGTATGACATCAGGGGAAAGAAGTATCTTTCATCCAATGATAAGTACTATCTCTCTGACCCGACCTTCCGGTATGCAAAGCTCGGTACTAAGAACATGGATTACGGACGTGTATTGGAGAACATAGTGGCAATGGAACTCAAAAGGCGTGGTTATGAAGTGTATGTTGGAGTCCTATACAAGAAGGAAATAGATTTTGTTGCCATAAAGAGAAATGAAAAGATTTATATCCAGGTATCTGACAACATAAGTGATGAAAAAACCTTCGAGAGGGAGGTGAGCCCTCTTCTGCAGATCAAGGATGCTTATCCCAAGATTGTAATAGCACGTACCAGAAATGAAGAGTATCAATATGAGGGGATAAGAATAATTGACATCTCCGACTGGCTTTCAAAAATATAAAGGCATTATGGCATGTCATCATGCCCTATGTTCTACATACGCTTTGAGTTTTCTTCCGGTCACCTTCGGGTGGCCTTTTTCACGTCTAAAAAGGAGTCCCTATGACACTCACAAATCCAAAATTAACACTCACATTCCTCGGGGGAGATACATCATCTTCCTCAATGGAAGTAGATTCATCCTGCATCCTGAAGGAGTCCGTCTCCTCGACTTTTCAGCTTTTTTCGTCTCTTAAGTCCTCCTCGCGTCAGGTGTCGCTCGCCTTAAGGCGTAAGACTCCTGCAATCGAGTCCATCATCAAGACCGAGGGAGACATCAAAGCTGTTCTCGCTGACGGTTCTAAGACTATCTTTACAGGCTACCTCTCCACAAACTACTCCTGGACGCTTGGAGAATATGGAGAGGAGGCTCTTTCAATCACGATAGAAGACACAGGATCCAAACTCCTCGGAAAGCCTTTCATCAAGAGCGGAAGCCACCTTTTTAAGTGCACGGCATCCGCAGCAATCAAGGCAGTTTCAGATAAGGCAGGTGTGGTCCTATCTGATTCTATTCCCTCTATCGATACAAACGTCGTTAATGTCGTCAGTGAAGGGGAGACCTGTAAGGATATTCTCTCCACGATGCTCTACGAGCTTGGTTACGTCTACTACTTCGAGAACGACGGGAAGATGAACCTCTTCTCGCTTCTGTCCTTACCGAAGACTGAGAGTGTAGTACTTGACGGAACGACCCTCGTTCTGAGGGGAAGCACGGCGGTAACACTATCGAAAAGCGTGAGGCAGTATAACTCGAGTAAGATACGATTTACAGAGCTAGGGACTGCAGAACGCTATCTGATCTACAGAAATACGACAGGTAAGGATAGCTCCCATCAATACTGTAATCTTGTCCTGGAGGCTAATGAGGCCTTTGACGGAGCAGAAGTTTTCACTATTGATGACACGGTTACCCGTACACCCACTCAGATAGAAGCAGTAAATGCTGAGAGTGAGACAGAGAGGGTCGGCTCGAGAAAGATTATCGCAGTCGAGAATGTTGAAGCTGAGGTTGAGAAATACGGAAGTATTACAGCGTCAATAACTGAAGCCGGAGGGCCTTATATCAAGGTATATGCCGAGAACAGAACAGCGGCCGCTCGTTCGATAACACGTTTTGATGCATATGCTGATATCCTCTACGAAAAGTCCCAGAACATAGTCCTTGCAGGAGATGATACCACGTCATCCGACAATACACTCGAGGAAGATCTTGAATATGTGCACACGACAGAGGAGGCTAAAAAGCATGCGTCTCTGGTAGCTGAGTATAACAAGTATTCCTCCGGAAGCTACACATTCTACTCAAGGGAGGATATTCCTCTCGGAGCGGTTGTAAGACTCAATGATGATGTATTTACGGGCCTCAATGTTCTTGTGCTTGTCTATGCAAAGGTTGAGAACGACTACAGCGGAATCATCGAATACAGAGCTGTGGGGTACTCAGAGTTCAAGCTTGACAAATCTACTGTCGTTCAGAGACAGCTTCTCTCTCCAGTGAAGGATATGGGAGCAAAGGGTGACACCGGAGCACAAGGCATACAGGGTATCCAGGGTGAGAAGGGAGATACCGGCTCTACGGGTGTAGGGATTTCTTCGATTGTGGAGTATTACGCTGTATCTTCGTCAAACACAACAGCTCCTTCTTCATGGAGTTCATCCGTACCTACACTGACAGAGACAAACAAGTACCTCTGGAACTATGAGGTCATCACATACACAGACTCATCGAAGAAGGAAACTGCAAAGAGGGTAATCGGAGTGTATGGCGATAAGGGAGCAACTGGAGCAACAGGACCTCAGGGAGAGAAGGGTGATACTGGAGAACAAGGGCCGAAGGGCGATACCGGAGCTACTGGTGCAAAAGGAGACAAAGGTGACACTGGCGCAACCGGATCTCAGGGTCCACAAGGTGAGAAAGGGGAAACTGGTGCTAAAGGTGACACTGGTAACGGCATTTCTGCTATAACGAACTATTACCTTGCATCAACGGCATCAACCGGTGTGACAACGTCAACTTCCGGATGGACTACAACAGTCCAGAGCGTGACTGCAACTAAAAAATATCTCTGGAACTATGAGAAGATAACATACACAAATTCAACCTCTGTGACGTCTACTCCGTGTATTATCGGTGTCTATGGTGACAAAGGCGACACCGGAGCCAAAGGCGAAAAGGGAGACACTGGAGCAACAGGTGCAAAAGGTGACAAAGGGGATACTGGATCCACCGGTGTAGGAATTTCATCAATCACAGAGTACTATGCTGTCTCCACTTCAAACTCAACTGTTCCCACATCTTGGACTACCACTGTTCCGACTCTGACGGCAACAAACAAGTACCTCTGGAACTATGAGAAGATAACATACACAGATTCTACATCAAAAGAGACTTCAAAGAGGGTGATAGGAGTCTATGGTGACAAGGGAACAACAGGAGCTCAAGGACCCCAGGGAGAAAAAGGTGCAACTGGTGCTAAAGGTGATACTGGTAACGGCATTTCTGCTATAACGAACTATTACCTTGCATCAACTGCCTCTACCGGTGTGACAACGTCAACTTCCGGATGGACGACAACGGTCCAGAGCGTCACCTCTACAAAGAAGTATCTTTGGAACTACGAGAAGATAACCTACACAAATGGTTCTTCAGTAACATCCACTCCGTGTATTATCGGTGTCTATGGTGACAAAGGAGATACTGGTGCTCAAGGTCCGAAGGGCGATACAGGTGCAACTGGAGCTAAAGGTGCAGATGCCAGAACGTATGTGACTCTTACATCGGGTTATGATCTTAATAGTTGTCTCAGTAAGGACTATGTCTATGTCTCTTCTTCTACATCTATTTGTGCTTCTCTCCTTAATAAACCTACAGGCTTTATCTCGGGAGAAGTAAGAGTTGAGGTTGAGTGGCTTGGATCCAATAGCTATCTTATCCAAAGACTCTACTGTAAAGCGGGAAACGAAAGTAAGAGCTTCGCACGCACATATTCTGCCGGGACATTTGGAAGTTGGGTTGAGCAGGGAGAAAAAGGTGATACTGGAGCCAAAGGTGACACTGGTGCACAAGGCCCTAAGGGAGACACCGGTAACAGTGTAACGACAACGGTAGAATACCTCCTGAACACCTCCTCAACCCTCACTGAAGCCCAGCAGGCAGCACTCACCACATGGGTGGACGGAGCAAATCTCTCATGGTCCTACGGCTATTACATCTATAAGCGCATCAAGAGGACTGTTGTCGAGACGGGGGATGTATCGTGTACATACCTTGGACGAGACACTGCTCTCGAGGAAAACTACAAGAGTCAGCTCTCGTTCTCTCTGACAGCAGACCGTCTTACCTACATCATGAATAAACGTGCATCAGATGAGGAGACAACACTTGTCCGTATTATAGTGAACGACAGGTACTATAAACCCGATTCCATCAATTGGACTCTGAACGGTACTTCGTTCACGCCTCAGTCATCAAGCGATGTGTATTACCTTTCCATCTATGAGAAGAATCCCCTCGAGTCTTATACGATATCTGCTACTCCTGTTAAGAACGATGTAATCATTACCGGCGCAGCAACCTCCCTTACACTAACACGTGTAGATGAGACTGAGACCTGCATTTTCTACGGAGCAGTATCGACTCTTTCAAGTGCGGGAGTCGGGCAGGTACTTTTAGATGGGGATGGATGTTTCCTGACGGAAGACGATGGAGACAAGGAAGGAAACCTTGTCTACCTCTACGAGGGAGGCGAATGGTATGACTTCAATTCATCAGCCTTGAATGTGGATACAAAGACTCTGATTCTTGCCAAAGCTCAGGAGACAGCACTGGCGTATGCTGAAGCAAACGGAACGATTTCCGCATCCTACGCATACCTCAGCACCGTCATAGCGAACTACGTCTATTCACGTAACATTGGAGCCGAGACAGTTGTACTTACGGGTGACAACGGAAAGCTTGTCGGAGGTGACTGGGAGACAGAAGACGGAAAGGGTTTTCTTGTAAACAAAGGTGTCTACATCGACAGCGACGGCAAGGCGAAACTTAATGATGCCACTCTCAAGAACTGCCATATCGACAGCGGTGAGATAAACAACATCACGATTACCGGTATTGTCGATAACGAAGTCCTTACGACAACGCTTGCAGATGTTGTAGGAAACACCCTCTCTCTCGGGGCAATAGATACAAGTTCTGTGTGGTATATCGGCTCTCAGGCGAAGAGCTATATAAAGTCACTTCTCTCCACGAAGAACAGCCCATACCTCTACAGCGGAGTTGCCAACGGCTTAAGCTACAATCAGGCAGTTGATGTGACAAGCGCAAATACAGTGCTGCAGAAGATAACGCTGGGAGAGACGAACATCTCCCTCTCCGGTATGACATGCACCTCTATTTTCCCCGCATCCGACACCCTCATATTCGCGCGCTTCAAGGATTCTTCCTACAGCTACGTCTATAAGTCGACCAACGGAGGTGCATCCTGGACTAAGCTCCTCGATTCTACATCTTACTATGAGACGGATGACGGCCGTACAACGCTGGATGCAGTGTATGATAACGGAAATACTCTTTCTGTCGGAATATGCAAAACCGCTATCGGAGGTAATATTTTCTATTATCTCATTGCCTTGAGAAATACAATCCTTTCCTCCTATAGCTCACAGCCTAATAAGTACACACCATTTGACTATGTATGGTACATTTTCAACGCAAACGGCGAGCAGGTTAAATATGACAGGAGTTCATTGTCCATAGAAAGTGATGTGTGGGGCTATACATGTGTCGGCTACAATAGGTGTTTCCCCAATAAGATAGATCCGTTTACTACGGGAACAGAAACACTTGGAACAGGCTGGCAGGATTATCCGTACCTTTACAGTATGGTATACCAGTCAGGCTCTACATACAAAATGCGCATAGTTTTCGGTTGGGGAGGAATATACAAGGAAGGTGGATCCTTTACAGGACCTAATACATATTCCGGAAAAACTGAGATATGGCTGACTTATACTTCTAAACCTACAGAGCCGTATAGCTGTGCTCAATTCGGAAGTGGTGGAACAATGGCATTTGCTCTTCCTGATTCAAGTGACGGTTCGTATTATAGACAGGCAACACTAACTGAAGGATGGACTGTGGTAAGCGGAGCCTGGAGTCAGTCATCGAGTAAGTATGTGAAGTTATGTAACACAAGAGATGCTGACGGAACCTGCTGGGCGGTAGTAGGCCCCAGGAGTGGAATAACTACAAGACAGCTCTATTGTTCCACAGATTGTCTTAACTGGACTTATGTGGGCTCGTTCACAACAGACGAGTATTCGCTTCCCGTATATTCCAGCGGTAGGTACTTCATCTACAATCAGGAGTTCTATAATAATTCCTTCGGGTGGCAGACTATTTCAAGCGGTGTGACAATGAGCGGAAGTGTAAGATGCCCGGCTCTCTCTTCAACTCCGTACATATATTCACAGAATGGCACAGCTTACAGGTATAATCCAACAGCAGTATATCTCAACAAAGGACTGTGCTTCCTCGATACAAAAGATAATGTTGTGGTAAGGGATACAGACATCACGGACTATATCACCGCTGAGACTCTCACGATGAAGAATGAATCCAGCACAAGCCTTGTCAATCTTCCTTCGTCCATACCGTCAAGTATGAACAAGTACTACAGGATCAGTCAGCTCTTCAGTGTGACGGGAACATTCCTCTCGGTTGCAAAGGCAAGTATAGCGGGGTATACCCGCTGGGATACGTCATCAAATAAGGATGTGGCTGTTAGTTCTTATTCCGGAACTCCGGGAAGTGTATATGTCTCTCCATCATCCTTCGTGATAGACGGGGTGGAGAAGTTGAACTCCTCGTGGTTTCTCAAAGACATAACATCTCTCAGCGGCTCGGTTACTCTCAACAGCAAAACCAAAGGTCTGACAACGGGAAACCTCAACCCAAAGGAGAGCTCAAACACAATTGGTGCTGTCACCCCATACAAGGTGATAAACGGAGTATCTATCAAGGGAACTACGGTAGAGGCTACAACGATTACCGCAACAACCCTTAACGGTAAGGCCACATCAGCGGCCAAGATAACTGATGATACGATGACTGTCTACTCAGAATACAACAATGAGGTGAACTTTGGAGGAACCCATAACTCAAGCACGATTTACATCGGTTACAGAGCTAAGGACTCCAAGGCAATACCGACACAGTTTGTATTCGGCGGCTCGTCAGGATCTGCGGGGGTAAAAGCTGGAACTGTCCAGGGCACTACAGTAAAGGCCGGGGCAGGCAGCAAAGTTGAAATCGGACAGGACAATGAATCGGGATATGTGAACATCCACAACGTCGATAAAGGAACGGACGCCACATACTGGCACATAGACGCATGGCAGAATCAGCTGAGGTTTGTCCGTAGCGGTTCAACCGTTCCGGGGTATGTGACATCAGAAGGCGTCTACGGCGCAGTCTTCAATTAGGAGGTGATATGGCAGGAGCAGGTTCACTCATAAACTATTCAAACTACGTAGCTCTTGACGGCTCTTCATGGCGCAGCAGCACAGCCATAGGTGGTGGTGCTGGAACTACGACTTATTACATCTCAGCTCCTGCGTGGTACGTATCATTCCGTATCTGGGGAAGTGGATGGTGGGGCTATCAGAGCGGGTCACTTTATGTCTATCCCTACGACAAGTCAACCGGAGCATTCTCCTCTTCTGCCGTGTATGGTTCATGGCAGTCGGGGAGAGGTTCCGGTTACGGCTATTCTTGGAGTTGGGCACACAACAACGGGGGAGGTTCCTCCGGAGATATTCATGACTGTCATCTATGGAAGGTTGTTGTCATGGAAGGAAACAACGACGGAGGCTCGTCGGGAACACTCTATGTCGGTGGGTTGGGATGCACAACCGAGGCAATATACAACAGCTATTTCAAGGGAAGGAAGATCTATTGCTCTAAAGGTGACTGGGGGAAGCAGGGTGGTACATACTCCTCAGATGAAGCCTTTCTCTCGGCACAAGGGTATTCGTGCCTCAGAGGTACGAAGATAGCGATATCAACAGGCACGTATAAGTATGTATGTGCTCAATAGGAGAAAAGAAAAATGGGACTAAAGTTAACACTCTCGAAAGAGAACAACAGACTCTATTATGACTTCATCGACGCATACTGGTCGGTGGACGCAATCACCTACACAACAAGGACTGTGAGTTTTACTCTGAACTGCTATCCCTCAAGGGAGGCAAAGTATAAGCACAATGCGAATATGGGTACATCGACACTCCCTGTCGGCAGTGCAAGCCCGGGTGTGTATTTCAGCATTCTTTATTCCTGGGAGACATATGCAATGATTACAGATATCTTTCCAGAGGGCATTCCCCTCTCTGAGGACGAACAGAAGACAGCCATCTACGGGTGGGTAAAAACATATACAGGATTACCCTTTGAAGACGTCCTGGAGGACGAAGAAGAGGGAGAATAAGAGTATCGATAAAAGCTCAGGAATACGCTTTCAGACGACGATTTTGACACTCTCTATACTAGTAACTCATCTCGATATATGGTAATCTCTTAGTGGCACTGCTGTGACACGGTGGGCGGTTAGACCTCTTGGATATATATCCGGGAGGGTTCCTCCTGGATTCGTATTTAAATTCGGAAAAAGGAGGTGATGCTTATGATCGATTTTGAGATAATCATGACGGTTTTTACTGTCATTAGCTTATTGATAATGCTATATAGTGCATTAAAAAAATAACCGCTCGAACCTCTAATTATGAGCGGTTATTTTAATAACTAAACTTATTTGAGGTCAACCGTCCACTGGCGGTGCCTTTTTCTATTTATA
>CAVACS010000096.1:0-8868 GCA_963587105.1 Anaerovoracaceae bacterium
GAAGTGGACTACATTGAGACCGATGGGGAGAGGATTTCGGCCTTCGAGTTTAAATTGAATCCGAATAAGAAGTGTAGAGTAACAAAGGCTTTCACCAACAGATACCCGAATGCTGAAACAGCGACGGTGACGAGCGATAACTACGATGCGTTCTTAGTTTAATACCTTCTGTGATTTCATTTTAAGAAATACGCTTGGTATCTTCTCCGATAAGAGTGATGCATAAGGAAATCCTGGCAGGAGCATAACTGTCATGTAAGAAATTCCGGGGGAGTTTCCGGCACCAAGGAAGTTACAATAAAAAAGGTCCCTTTCTACGGGGACCTTTAGGCTCGCTCTTCCTCAGTTCTTTTCAAGCTGAAGAGTCTTTGTTGTCTGGTCACAGACAGAAGACGGGCCGTAATACTGGATGGCACCGGGGTAGGTGTAGCATGTATTCTTCGACCATTCCTCCCTGTGGGATGCAAAATACTTGAACGGCTTTCCGTCAAGCTCTACGAGAGCCTTCCTGATGACAGGCTTGTCCTCCCCGTGTCTGCGCTCGATGTTCATCATCTTGGTGATCGGCATGCCGCCTGCAGTCCATTCTTCTGCCGGAGCGGAGAGATTCTTTATAGATGACAGATATCCCGTGCATCCGTTTGCAATGAGAAGGAATGCATTGTAGCCGAGTGAGTAGCAGTAGTCGGCGTCGAAGTTCGACGGGAATGCACAGCGTCCCTCGTATCCGAAGAAGTGGTGGAGGGGATTGAACTTTCCCTTGTATGTACCTGCGGCCTTTCTCTTCTCGAGTTCGGCTCCGACGATTGACGAGACGAGCTTCTCGCTCTCGATCTTCGATACCTGTACGTTTCCGTGGGGATCCCTGTCTGCCATCATCTGTTCCTGGATTGCTGCAGGGAGAAGCTCGAATACAGCGTATGCGGAGGAGGAGAGATACTTCTTCATGAATGCATTCTTCTCGTCCTGGGTCCTGAGAGCACTGAATTCTGCTTCCCTCCCGGCAAGGAGATCGTTGATTTCACTGATGAGCGCCTTGACTTCGGGAACGAACTCGACAAGACCTTCGGGGATGATGACTGTGCCGAAGTTCATGCCTCTGTTTCCTCTATCTTCGACGCTGTCTGCGACGTAGGATGCGATAGCACTCAGGCTCATCTTCTTTGCTTCGATTTCCTCGCTGATGAGACAGACGTTCGGCTGTGTCTGAAGAGCGCACTCGAGTGCGATATGGGATGCGGAGCGTCCCATGACCTTTATGAAGTGCCAGTACTTCTTTGCAGAGTTTGCGTCCCTCTCGATGTTGCCGATGAGTTCGGAGAAGGTCTTGGTTGCAGTATCGAAACCGAAGGATGCTTCGATGTCGTCGTTCTTGAGGTCGCCGTCGATGGTCTTGGGACATCCGATAACCTGTACAGGAACGCTGTTGGCCTTGAAGTATTCGGCAAGTACTGCTGCATTTGTATTGGAGTCGTCGCCGCCGATAATGACGATAGCGTCGACAGAATGCTTTTTACAGACTTCAGTAGCCTTTTTGAACTGTTCGACCGTTTCGAGCTTTGTTCTTCCGCTTCCGATGATATCGAAACCGCCGGTGTTGCGGTATTCATTGATGAATTCATCATCGAAGACTACAAAGCTGTCATCGGTGAGTCCCGAGGGGCCTCCCTTGAAGCCGATGAGCGTGCTGGAGCTGTTGGCTTTCTTGAGAGCATCATAGAGACCGCAGATTACGTTGTGGCCGCCGGGAGCCTGTCCGCCGGAGAGGATGACGCCGACAGTGAGAGAGTCGCTTCTTGCTTCGCTCTTACCCGCCGTGAAGGATATCTCCTTCTGGCCGAACGTCGAGGGGAAGAGAGCGCTGATCTTCTCTTCGTCAGCGGCACTTGTCGTAGCTTTTCCTTCCTCGGCCTTTATCAGGGACATGTCACTAGTGAGAATTCCGGGAAGTTTGGGGGAATATGAATAACGAGCAATCTGTAAATTCGATAATTCCATATAATAATCTCCTTACCCCTATATTATTACCAGATAACACCTGTTAGTTCCATTACTACTTTTAGACAATTCGATAACAAAACATGAAAAAGGGCAGCAAAGGACAGAGCAATACTCACACGGCAGCAGAGAGTTCTGAAGATCGGGGGATCTCAAGCAATAAGAAGGAAAGGACAGAGGCTGAGTATCAGAAAGGACGAGCCGGATCTTAATACAGCAGACGATTGAGGAATGAGCGAGACAAGGGATGAACAGACACCTTTTTTCCTTATCGGGCGACGCGTGAGTTACAGGAATATCAGAAAAAGCTTGCGATGTTTTTTTTTTAATGCAAAAATGTTATGTATAAAACATTTAAGAAGGGGTAATTAATGAGAAAACAAAGAATCGTATTTCTATTGGTTTTTGTTGCATTGCTTACACTTGTTGCAGTTTCCTGCGACAACAGCAGCAGTCCCAAGGTCTATACCGTAACGGTGGACTATGGTGACGGTTTTGATAAGACTGTAAAGGAAGTGAAGGAGGGGGACAAGTTCACACTTCCCGAAGCTAAGACGAAGGAAGGCTTCGAGTTCGACTACTATACAGATGATGGCGGTGGCAAACACAATGCCGGCGAGGAGATCACAGTCAAAGCCGATATGACATTCACTGCAAAGTGGACGGCTCTATATTCAGTGAAGGTGGACAATGCCAATGAAACAGATGTCACGGAAACAAAGATCAGGGCAGGGGAGAACTTCACACTTCCTTCTGAGGAGCCTGAGAAAGCCGGTTATGTCTTTTTAGGTTACAAGGATGCAGAGGGCAATGAATATAAGGCTGGTGCTTCTGTTAAGGTAGAGAAGTCGTTAACCTTTACAGCATCCTGGAGAGAGAAGACAGAAGCAAGCTTTACTGTCAAGGTTGATGACGGTACAGACATCATAACAACAAGTGTTAAAGATGGTGACAAGTTCACACTTCCCGAAGCTAAGACGAAGGAAGGCTTCGAGTTCGACTACTATACAGATGATGGCGGTGGCAAACACAATGCCGGCGAGGAGATCACAGTCAAAGCCGATATGACATTCACTGCAAAGTGGACGGCTCTATATTCAGTGAAGGTGGACAATGCCAATGAAACAGATGTCACGGAAACAAAGATCAGGGCAGGGGAGAACTTCACACTTCCTTCTGAGGAGCCTGAGAAAGCCGGTTATGTCTTTTTAGGTTACAAGGATGCAGAGGGCAATGAATATAAGGCTGGTGCTTCTGTTAAGGTAGAGAAGTCGTTAACCTTTACAGCATCCTGGAGAGAGAAGACAGAAACAAACTTTACTGTCAAAGTTGATGACGGCAGAGGTATCAGTACAACAAGTGTCAAAGACGGTGAGAAGTTCACACTTCCTACTGCGGCCGAAAGAACAGACTATGAATTCATCTCGTACAAGTGCGACGGCAGCACCTACAAGGCCGGGGACACCGTAACTGTTGTTTCCGATATGACATTCACGGCTGAGTGGGTCCGCCTTTATTCTGTTACAGTCAACAGCAACAACGGAACAGCTGCTCTTACGACAAAGGTCAGGGAAGGCGAATATACACTTCCTCCTGCTCCCGAGAAAGGAAGTGCTGAATTCAAGGCATGGAAGCTCGGAGAGAAGGAGTACAATGCCGGCGATAAGATTACTATCGCGAGTGATATCGAGATCAAGGCACTCTGGAAGCAATACACGGTAACATTCAGGAATGGTGACACTGTTGTCGATACAAAGACGGTCGAATCAGGTCAGCCTGTCGATAAGACGGAGAAGACAGTCACAAAGGACGGCTATACATTCACAGGCTGGAGTTACAACTCCGCTCTATACGACTTCTCGACTCCTGTCACTAAGGATATCGTACTCGAGGCCGTATGGCTCGAGAACGGGAAGGTGACAGTCACTCTGAGAGAAGACGGAAGGGAAAGAATTTTCACAATCGAAAACGGAAAAGACTTTGAGATTCCTTCCTCCGTTGTGACGAAGAAGGGCTATTCTTTCAATAACTGGAAGTGTGGAGAGACTCTATATGAAAAAGACGCTACCATCACTGGTGTGACTGAGAATATCGTACTGGAGGCTCAATATACTGCAGAGAAGATAACTGTCACATTCAAGTATCTGAATGCAGATGGAAGCAATGTTACTACGACTACATCAGCGTTTGATGCCGGAACAGCTGTGCCTCAAGATGAAGTTCCTGAGATCACTCTTCCTGAAGGAGCTGCTGCTATCAGATGGAGAGACAATAGTCATAATTATGTTGATATAACAAAGCCTCTCTACGAAACTACAACTTTGACAGCAGATTATCCGTATTTCACAGTGATATTCAATTACAATGATGGCGGAGCGACTCAGGACTACCCGGTGAATCATGTCTCGTATGGGAATACAATCTGGAAGCCTTCTGATCCTGTTCGTTCGGGATATAACTTCCTCGGCTGGTTCAGGAATCTCGATGATGGAACCGCTTTTGACTTTGACAATACCAAAGTAACCGGAGATCTTACTCTCTATGCAAAGTGGGAGGCGATAGCAGATGAGAATTCAGTCACACTGACGCTCGAAGGAAAAGAGGATACAGAAAAGGGTATTTCAGCATTCAGTCAGGAGTATAAGGTAAAGAGAGGGACAACCGTAAGCCTCTACACTATCTATGATTATACGACAGGTACTCCATATGAGATTACAGAATGGAAAAATGAAACAGAAACTTATGACAGAGGTTCTTCAATAACGCTTGATGACAACATATCTCTCTCAGCAGTCTGGACAAAGAAAAAGTTCGGTGTTCGTTTTTATTTGAATGGCGGAAAATATGTGGTTGACGGTAAGGAGTATACAGACAACTACTACGGGGATGCATACTGGGGAGATACTATTTCAGATGTTCTTAAAGGAACACTGACAAAAGATGGTGAAATTTATACTCTGGATTACTGGGCTCTAAATTATTACCTTGGTGAAAGATACGATGAAAGTCAGAAGATAACCGAATCCCTGAGTCTTTATGCCCACTGGAAGACGGATAAGACGCAGACTGTCACTTTCAACTATGGGTACGATGGCAAGAAAGAGACGAAGACTGTCACGTACGGCACCGCTGTCACTGAGCCGCTCCGCCCTGTCAGAGTGGGATATTCGTTCGACGGCTGGTATTCGGGTGATAGTCCCTTTGGCTTCTCATCGGAAATCAAAAGCGATGTCAGTCTTACAGCAAAGTGGACTGAAGTATCGAAGTATACAATCACCTACATGAACATTGACGGAGAGACAGTATACACAACAGAAGACGTTGTCTGCGGTGAAAAAGCTAAGGGAGTTGTCATACCGTCTCTCAGCGGGATGGAAGCTGAAGGCTGGTACAGAATCAGTAATGATCCACTCTGCTTCTTCGATTCTCCCTACGACTTCTCGTCCTCTGTTCAGGAGAATATGATACTTGTTCCGAAGTATATTCCTTCCGAGAATAAGCTTTTAGGTGTCTGGAGCATAATGGGCTACTATTCTATAGACTTCAGAAAAGAAGGCGGAGAAAATGTCTTCTACTTTACTGATTTTGTTAACGAAGATTCCTCCACTCTTGTAAAAGCAGGAACCTGGTATTATGACCCGGAGACCGGTTATCTGGCACTGAATGCAGAGGGTATTAACGCACTATTTATAAATGCCATGAATACTGGATACGGCATTTCTGAGCCTGGTAAAGAAGGCGAACGGTTATTAGGAGCTGATTATTATTATGGCCGCTATGAACTGAAGAGGGAGACACCTTCGGAGACTGTTAAAGGTACGTGGAAAGGTGAATACAATAACTGGAAAATAGACTTAACCCTTGCTGATGGTACCTACAACGAGAAGAGGATCCTTTATAGGAATTCATCCGGAGAGGGAGGAACTGTTTCGAAAATAGATACAAGCGGCAACTATGAAGTTCAGCCTAACTTCAACAAAGTGTACAAAGTAGAACAAATGGTCTCTTTTGTTAATAATGAAGAAAAGCAGGTGATAGGCACTCAGAAGACAACCTTCCAGAGCTGGCTTGTTTTTGCAGGAGGGAGCGACAGCATTGCTGTCGGAGGCTTACTCGGCTCTGATCTGTGTATTCTGACAAGATGACATTTTATCAATGAGTCATGTGAAGGCGGGTGGTGTCATATCATCCGCCTTCTTCTTTTCATCCGGATGCTCTGATTTCTGTGTTGCAGCCGGGTGTTGTCTTTATCGTCTCTTCCTACGATAATACAGCCATGTTCAATATCTATGTCGACGCCGATTCGTTTCCGGGAGAGCTGCTCTCCATTGTCCTCAGAAGGATAGTGAAGGAAAGCTCGTCTGTCGGGAAGGCCGTCTTCGTATCCGACAGGGTGATTCCTGCCGTGAGGGATGCTCTTGAGGCACATACGCATGCATTAAGGGAGGAAGCGAAGGGGAAGGGCGTTACAGAGAGGACACAGCTTAGGAAGATAAAGAGTGTAATATCACAGGAGGTGGTACCCTCCGGGATGAACAGCGCCGACGACAGAATTGTCGAGATAGCCTCTCTTCCCGGCTTCTGCATCACACATGATATCCCGCTCTCCTCGAGGCTCTGCGCTCTCGGCTTCTCTGTCATCGACGACAGGGGCCATATCTACACAAAAGATAATGTGGGGGAGAGGCTCTCCTCCCGCAACTTCTTCACGGAACTCAGGGAAATGGGTATCCAGAGCGAGAAGACGAAGAGGCTGACGGGTGCGGACATAAACGCATTTTCATCCTCGTTCGATTCCCTTGTCTCCTCGTTTGTCAGAGAGCATTGAGGCCGGATTGGAAATGCCTGAGAATAATGATTTTTATTAACCGTGTAAGTTACACCCTTTGATGGTAGAATATTTAATTATCATCAAAGTAAGCGGAAACACGAGAACAAAGCTTTGAATTATAAGAAAATATTCAAACATTTAATTATTGAAAATAATATGTGTGAAAATTATTTTTCGTGTCAACACGGATGAAATGTATATATTATTTCTTATTATTTTCCGCTCTTCTGCGAGCTCTTTCCCCTTTCTCTTTTTTGTAAATGATAGACGGCCCTTATCCGGGCCGCCTTAATCAATACTCGCATGTTCCGACTGCACGCGGATAGGGGATGACGTCTCTGATGTTCTCGACGCCTGTGACGTATCTCACGGCACGCTCGAATCCCAGTCCGAAGCCTGCATGCGGGGCTGTCCCGTATCTGCGGAGGTTCATGTACCACCAGTAGGGAGACATATCCATACCCAGTTCCTTCATTCTTCTCTCGAGCTTCTCGTAGTCGCTCTCCCTTTCGCTTCCGCCGATGATCTCCCCCAGTCTCGGCGCAAGGACATCCATGCCCCTCACTGTCTTTCCGTCGTCGTTCTGCTTCATGTAGAAGCTCTTTATCTCTTTGGGGTAGTCGGTGACGATGACAGGGCGCTTTGCGATGACCTCGGTGAGGTATCTCTCATGCTCGGATGCGATATCGGAACCCCATTCGACGGGGAACTCGAACTTTTCGTTGTGCTTCTCCAATAGAGCTATCGCCTCTGTGTATGTCATGTGCTCGAAGGGTGAGTTGATGACATGCTCGAGAGAGTCGATGAGTCCCTTGAGGACGAAGTTCTCGAAGAATGCCATGTCCTCTCCGTTCTCTTCGAGGACGGCACGGAAGATGTACTTCAGAAACTGCTGGGCGCAGTCCATATCACCATCGAGATCGCAGAATGCCATTTCGGGCTCTATCATCCAGAACTCGGCAAGGTGACGGGAGGTGTTGGACTCCTCGGCACGGAATGTCGGGCCGAAGGTGTAGATGTTCTTCATCGCCATGGCGTATGTCTCGCCTTCGAGCTGACCCGATACGGTGAGGTTTGCAAGCTTTCCGAAGAAATCCTTCGAGTAGTCGACCTTACCCTCCGCAGTCTTCGGGACGTTCATAAGATCGAGTGTCGTCACCTGGAACTGCTCTCCCGCACCCTCGCAGTCCGATGCTGTTATAAGGGGAGTGTTGACATAGACGAATCCGTTCTCCTGGAAGAAGCGGTGTACGGCGTATGCCATCGTGTTGCGTACTCTTGTGACTGCACCGAAGAGGTTGGTGCGCGGTCTCAGGTATGCCTGTTCTCTGAGGAACTCCACTGTGTGTCTCTTCTTCTGGAGAGGGTAGTCGTTGGGACACTCTCCCACGAGAGTGAGAGACTCCACTGCCATCTCGACCTTCTGACTGCCACCCATCGAGGCGACGATCCTTCCCTCTGCAGAGACTGCAGCGCCTGTCGATATTCTGTCGAGGAGATTGTCATTATTGAAGGCCGTCTTGTCCACGACAAGCTGCAGTCCCTTGAGAGAGGAACCGTCATTGACATCCAGGAAGCAGACGTTCTTGCTGTCACGCTTCGTTCTCACCCAGCCCTCGGCAGTCACCCTTTCTTCTCCGGGCTCACGCATGAGGAGTGCTTTGATTCTTTCCTTCATTGTTAAATCTCCTAAAACTATTTCCGTTTATAATCTCTCTTTCCTCTCTCTCCCGTCAAGGTGGATATTCCCAAAAAGGGGCGCCTGTACTATGCTTTTTCCATGCTTCAGATAATAGGAACAAAAGAGAGTGCAGAGTACCGCAGGGCGGTGAGGTATCTCAAGGAACGTCGTATTCCGTTCCAGGAGGTGAATACAAAGGAGTACAGGCTCTCGAAGAGGGAGCTCGATTCCATCCTCTCATACGGTAATCCCATAGACACATCCTCCGCCTACTACAGAAAGAACGGATACGAGTGGCGGGAGTATTCTGTCAGAGAAGAGATAGAAGAGCATCAGGAGCTCCTTATAAACCCCATCC
>CAVACS010000097.1:0-5011 GCA_963587105.1 Anaerovoracaceae bacterium
CTTGAGAACAGGCACGTAGCCGCTTGTCATGCTGAACTCGGCCTGGAACTCGACGCTGGTCGTCATGAACTTCACGAAGAGCCAGGAGGCAATGACTTCCTGGGGATTGGACTTACTGAAGATACAGACGCTCGGTCCCTGGCTGATGACCTTGGGATTGGCGGGATCAACCTGCGGGATTGTTGCGATACCGACCTCGAAGGGGTAATTGCCGTCTGCGTCTGCCGTCGGTCTCTGATGTGTAGCACCTGCGCTCGAGCCGATGCTCATGTAGCTCTTCGTTCCGCTTTCAGCAGTGAAGAGTCCCGACGTATATGCGCCGTAGATGGTCTGCGTCGTCACATATCCCTTCTGGTACCACTCTCTGAATCTCTTCACGAAAGCCTTGTTGGTGTCGTTGTTGAAGAGATAGTGCGGCTCGGTTGCCGATGTATAGGGGGATCCCAGCTGCTCTGTCATCGTGATAAACCAGTTTCCCTCGCTGTCGTAGCCGAGAGGAATTGACGTAGGATCGATTTCCTTGATCGCTCTGCAGAGCTCTTCCATGTCATCCCAGGTTTTGGGGACTGTCAGACCGTTCTGGTCAAAGAAAGTCTTGTTGTAGTAGAGGACCTCTGTGCTCTTCGACCAGGGAAGTGTGTACATCAGGCCGTCACCGAACTGTCTTCCCTCTTCGTAGTAGCCGTCGATGAAGTCATCCTTCTCTGCCTCTGTGAGTCCCAGAATCTCTGTCGTCCCGTCAGCTCTTGTAACAGGGATCTCGCTGTCGATGAGGTTATCGAGAGCGGCAACGGCACCGGCGAGGTTGTAGAGTGCAACATGGTCGGGATAGCAGTATGCGATATTGGGCTGGTTGCCCACTGTGATCTCAGTCGAGATCTGATCCCTGACATCATCATAGCCGCCGATCTGTGTAGCCTCGACTGTGATGTTCGGATAGAGCTTGTTGAACTCTGTGATGTACTGACTCAGTACCTCGGAGAGGTTCGAGCCCATCGTGTGATAGAATGTGATTGTCACCGCACTTCCGTCATAGCCGCCCTCCGGCACCTCGAAAAGAGCAAGAGAAGAAGAAGCTGCGCTCTTCTCCTTGCCGCCTCCGCAGAATGCAGAAAGTATGACAAGTGACGAAAGAAGGACAACTGTCAGTAGTTTTTTCATATTTTTCTCCTTATTTTATTTCCTTTGTTCAATGTTAACCCTTAATACCGCTGCGCGATACTCCCTTCATGATGTATTTGCGGAGGAAGACGAATACCAGGAAGAGAGGCGCAGATACAAGTGCAACGGCTGCCATCTGCACGGGATAGTTGACATCCCCCGTCGATTCGGTGAATGCGTTCCTCAGACCGTTGGTTATGAGGCGGTGTGCTGCATCGTTTGCAACAAGGCGCGGCCATATGTAGCTGTTCCATGCCCCCATCATCTTGAGTATCGTGATGGAGATGAGTGTCGGCAGGGAGAGCGGGATCATTACCTTTACAAGGTATTTGAAGTCGCTTGTGCCGTCGACCTTCGCCGCAAGATAGAGCTCGTTGGGAATCTGGAGGAAGTTCTGCCTCAGAAGGTATATGTAGAATACAGATACCAGGAACGGTACGATGAGTACGGTGTATGTATTTATCCATCCCAGCTTCGTGACTGTCGAATAGTTCGTGATCGTGAAGAGCTCTCCCGGGATCATCATCGTTGCAAGAAGAGCGGCAAAGAGTGCATTCTTGCCCCTGAACTCAAGGCGTGCGAATGCGAATGCCGAGAGTATGGTGATTATGAGCGAAAGAAGCGTCGATACGATTCCGACGTAGAGAGTATTGAGAAAGAGCCGGCCGAGATTCGCCGTTGTGAAGGCCGTCGCATAGTTCGAGAAGAGAACTCTTCTCGGGAAGAACGTCGGGACGCTCATGCGGTATTCGTCAAGCGACTTCAGCGACGAGATGATCATCCAGTAGAACGGGAAGAGCACCACGGCCGCCATAATGATAAGGAATGTGTAGAGAAGGACCTGTACCAGAACAAAGACGATTCTCTGTCTTACGGAGACCTTCTGCATATCCTGAGCGTGCATTGTTTCCATATAGAGCCTCCCTAATAGTGCACCCTCTTCTTGCTCACCTGGAGGTTGACGAGTGTAACCAGAAGGATGATGAAGAAGAGAATGAGTGCCGCAGCCGAGGCACGACCCTGATTGTTGGTGCTGAGGGCGTCGTAGATGAAGCCGACCATCGTATTGAGGCGTCCTGCGGCATCTGCAGGCCCCATGTTCTCGCCGAAGATACCGACAATCGATGTGTATTCCTTGAAGCCTCCGATGAAGCCCGTTATGACGACATAGGCGATCATGGGACTGAGAAGAGGCACCGTTATGCGGGTAAATATACGGCGTCTCGATGTGCCGTCTACACGCGCCGCGTCATAGTACTGCTTATTGACTGACTGGAGACCTCCCAGAAGTATGAGGATCTTGAACGGAAGTGCATTCCAGACGATATATATCACCATGACAGTCATATTGGCCGTGTAGCTTGAACCGGCGTTTATCCAGTTGACGTGTTTTCCGCCGAAGAATTCGATTATGTTGTTGATGATACCCGCCGTGACGATTATCTCGTTCTTCGTTCCGTAGAATGATCCTACGATGTTGAACATCGCGGCAAAGACCATGCCTATGGCGATGGAGTTCGTGACGTAGGGAAGGAAGAAGATGGTCTGCAGGGGCTTCTGCAGGAACTTTATCGAGTTGAGGCAGACTGCTATCAGAAGCGCCAGTATTGTCGATACCGGAACTGTGATCACGCAGAGCAGAACGGTGTTCTTCAGACACTGCAGGAACTTCTGGTACTTCAGGACCTTGGTGAAGTTGCCGATGCCGAAGCTGAATGTGGCGCCTCCTACGGCCTTGAGCCCGGAGTAATTCTCGAGAAAGGCCATTCGCACCGTGTTTATGATGGGCCATACGGTGAAGATGAGAAGTAAAATGATGGCGGGAGAGAGATAGATCCACGCCTTCCATCTGTGTTCGCTTTCTACCATAGCCTATTTCTCCAGCATAATCCGCTCTTCGGTTTCACGGTTGAAGACGAAGACCTTGTTCTTCTTGAGAGAGAACGTTATGTCCCTGCTCTCCCTGTCCATGACTGTGTCGGAGGGGATGATCGCCCTCAGCGTCTCTTTCACGAGTGCCTCATTGCGGGCGACTATCGAGACGTCCCTTCCCATGACTTCGACGGCCTTCAGAGTGCAGTGGAAGGGACCGTCAGAGCTGAGAATGAAGCCCTCGGGTCTTATTCCGACGTAGACCTTCTGGTCGGGTGCGTCGACCTTTTCTATCACATCACTGCCTATTCTGAGGAGGCCGTTCTCTATCGCACCCTCGAATACATTGATCGGAGGAGTTCCGAGGAACTTTGCGACAAAGAGGTTTGCGGGGTTGTCGTAGACATCCTGCGGCGAGCCGATCTGCTGGACGACACCGTCCTTCATGATGACGATCTCGTCGGAGATGCTCATCGCCTCCTCCTGGTCGTGTGTGACGAAGACTGTGGTGATCTTAGTCTCCCTCTGTATACGTCTGATCTCCTCTCTTGTCTGGAGTCTCAGCCGCGCATCGAGGTTCGAAAGAGGTTCGTCGAGAAGGAGCACCCTCGGCATCTTCACGAGCGCCCTTGCAATGGCGACTCTCTGCTGCTGGCCGCCGGAGAGCTCGGAGGGTTTACGCTCCATGAGCTCGTCAATCTGCACGAGCTTTGCTACATCAGTGGCTCTCCTGAGCATCTCGTCCTTGCTCAATCTGTCTTCGCCCTTGAGGTTCTGCAGCGGAAAGAGGATATTCTGCTTTACTGTCAGATGGGGGTAGAGAGCATAGTTCTGGAAGACAAGCCCGACTCCCCTGTTCTCCGGGCTCAGCCTCGTCACATCGTCATCTCCGAAGAAGATCTTTCCGCTTGTAGCCTTCTGCAGGCCGCAGATCATATAGAGCGTCGTGCTCTTTCCGCACCCCGACGGGCCCAGGAGCCCCACAAGCGAGCCGTCTGGAATGGTGATCGTCATGTCGTTTACAGCGACGACCTCTTCATTCGATTTCTTGTTCCTTGACGGAAAAATCTTCGTCAGATTCTGCAGTTCAACCTTCATTTTCTATTCCTTTTAATAATAGCTCTTCTTTTCAGCCTCTTCTCTGGCCCTCTCCTTCTTCGCCTCGATCACTTCCTCTTCGCTTTCGTATATCTTCTGCGATGCATAGTCGACGACAACTGTGTCGGCGAGTATGTCGTGGATGGCCTGATGAGAGCGTCTGAGGATGACGAGAAAGAGGTTCGTAAGCGTGAGAGCGACAATGACCGCCGTTCCGACGACTCCGACCACATTGAAGAGAATCATCACTATGAGAAGCACAGGCACCATGATCTCGATGGTGTACTTTCCGAGTACGGAGCGTATGAAGAGAGAGAGCGTGTTCACCTTCCAGCCGCCCCGCCTCATGAGGCATAGTCCGAATATCTTCTTGCCGATCGTGACCCCGTTTCTGAAGAAGAGAGGGATGAGAAACTCGGATACGAAGACGGAGAGAAAAATCCCGAGAGAGAGCGAGAGAAGCGTGAGGTTCATCACACGCTGGTAGTTTGCCATCGCCTCCTCGTCACCTATGAGAACTCCGTATGCCTCGTCGTAGCGGCCACGCTCTTCGGGGGTGTATGAATAATACTCGTCAGATGAGATCGAGAATGTCACACCGTATTGCGACTCATACTTCTCGTACGACTTTGTCAGCTGTGTGTTGTAATAGTCAAAGTTCGTTATTTTCGATATGAGGAAAATGAAGAATGTGGCAAGTATCGTGATTACGATGAAATCTAAAAGAAAAGCGGAAAACCTCTTCAGAAGCCCTGCTCTCTGGATATCGAAGGAATCTGCCACAAAACACCTCTCTCTGTCATGTATTGGAAACGCCTTATCAGTGTACCTCAAAAAATGATAAATGTGTGAAGTATTTTTCAGTCTCCTCGCCAGACGA
>CAVACS010000097.1:5021-8865 GCA_963587105.1 Anaerovoracaceae bacterium
CGATTCAGATTTCGGAAAATGTCAGAAAAGAAGAGAGGGAATGAGGAAAATACAGTATTGCTTTAAACTGAAGAAAATCAAAAGAGCATGCGAATGGCAGTCTGTACATAAGCTTTTTCTCCACAGCGATGAAAGAAAACTCCACTAGGAGCTCTTATGAGCTCTTCTCCATCAGCCTCAGGAAGATCAGACTACTTTTCTTCTGTAGCAATGCAAAGGCGGAGTGCATCCGCTTGAATAGAGTGCGAGGTATCAATTTCGAAGGCAGCCCAGAGGAACAACCACTACTCCGTCGGAACGCCTGTATGCATAGCGGCCGACTGCAGTCAGCACCATGAGGAACGAAGGCTCCTTCATCTTTGTAGTATCGAGCCGGTCCTTCAGTTTCTGAAGATTCGACGCTGCGGAATTTATAAGTTCATCTCCTCCGAGTTTTATTTCGATGAGTCCATAAGAGCCGCTGCGGAGGTGAATTACCGCATCGCACTCAAGATTTGTGTTATCCCTGTAATGATAGACAGAGCCGCCGAGACTGTCGGCATAGACACGAAGATCTCTGATGCACATTGCTTCAAAGAAGAGGCCGAATGTCTTGAGATCATTCATGAGATCATCCGGACCGGCACCGAGGCTTTGAACAGCAATCGACGGATCAACAAAATACTTTGTTGCAGATGTCCTTACAACAGTCTTTGACCTTAGATTCGGATTCCAGGCCTCCATTTCCTCGACTACGAAGATACGCTTCAAAGCATCGATATATCTCTTCACGGTTTCGTCGTCAGCTGAAATATCACGGGCAATAGTAAGATTAGAAGTCTGACTTCCCATATTTCTTGCATAGGAGCGCATCAGCATTTTCACCCGTCCGGGACTCTTTTCGATACCATCCGCCCTGTTAATATCCGAATTTACGATACCGTCGTAATAATCAACAGCCTGCCAGAGAGATGCATTGTCAGAGAGGTCAAGAGCTGCAGGCCATCCGCCGCGGCAGAGAAGAAACGCTATATCTCCCAACTCAAGATGATTTTCACCGTCAACATCGGGATTACCGTCAAAAATAGAGGCCAGACTTACTTCTCCCGTGGACTCTCCCGACTCGAAGAGGCTCATCGGTCTCATTGTCATCCATGAAAAACGCCCTGTGCCCGAATGAGAAATCAGTGACTTATCAAGAGGGACGGCAGAACCTGTCAGGATAAACTGTCCCGTTTCCCCCCTTTGATCAACTTCATACCTCACGCTGTCCCAAAGAGTCGGAGCAAGCTGCCACTCATCGAGAAGTCTCGGAGTCTTTCCGTTCAGCAGCTTCTGAGGATTTAATTTTGCCAGGAGCAGGTTCTGCTCTTTGAATTGCGATTCATCCACTCTCAATACACTTGATGCATGTTTTGTTGCTGTTGTTGTCTTACACACCACTTCGGGCCTTCTATAAGGACCGCTCCCTTACCCTGCAGTTTCCTGTCCAGTATGTCATCTGCGATTCTGTTTCTGTACTTCTCCATGGGATCAGTATATTGGATTTCGGAAACTTATAACGATTTTATTCGGAAACTTGTAACGATATTTTTCGGAAACTTGTAACGTGTGTAGCAGCAGTCTTGTCCTAGTCAATAGAAGTAGACAATTTAGACATTTTTCTGGCGTTTTTATTTCCAAAAGTAGACACTTTATTCTATTTCTTTAATATACAAGAGATTAGTTTGAAGCCTTTTTCGAGTGCGAATGCTGCTACTCTAAAAGTAGACAGCATTCTGTATGTGAATATTTCAATGAATAATCTTTGATGTCATTCCTTCACAGCTCCGCTTGTCAGCCCCGATATGAAATAACGCTGCAGAAAGACGAATATGATTGTCACGGGGACGGCTGCGACAATGGATGCGCTCATCATCGCCGACCAGTTTGTGCTTGCCTCTCCCAGATATGTCATCACAAGCCCCGGGGCAAGTGTCCTCCTGGCAGGGTCTGTAACAAGTGTCATTGAATAGAGAAGGTCATTCCATGACCATACAAAGCCGTAGATGGCGATACTTATCATTCCGGGTACAGCCATAGGGAAAATGATTCTGGTCATTATCGTTATGTTCTTTGCTCCGTCTACCTTTGCACTCTCGATAAGAGAGTTGGGGAGAGCATCGAAATAGCTCTTGAGAGTCCAGGTGCCGACAGGAAGCGTGAAGACAACATAGCTTATCAGAAGGGACCAGTATGACCCTAAGAGTCCCATCTTCTGCATGAGAAGGTAAATCGAGAGGAGAAGTATTGCCTGGGGAAAGGCCTGACTCATCAGAAATGCTCCCATAATAAGCTTTCTTCCTTTGTAGCGGAACTTCGAGAAGCTGTAAGCTGCAAACGAGCTGACCAGAGTTGCAAGGAATGAGGAACAGAAGGAGACGAAGAGCGAGTTTAGAAGATATCTCATTATCGTCTTGTTCGTGAGTATTCCCCATATGTTCTTCAGTGTCAGCTCCCCGGTGAAGAAATAGAGAGTGAATGTCTTATCAGAGGGCTTGAGAGCTGTGTTTATGAGCCACAGAAGCGGAAAGAAAACGAAGAATCCTATCAATACTGCAGATACCACAATGAAAATCTTATAAGCTGTAGTTTTCTGAAACATAATTTCCCTTCCTTATTCTGATTCGTTGACCTGTTTAAGATAGACGAAACTGAAAATCATCAACAGCAGTGCCCATACAGTCCCGACTGTTGCCGCGGCTCCCAGCTTCCAGTTTTTGAAGGCTGTCTTATATACCTCTATTGAGAGGGTGGTGGTTGCTCTGGCCGGCCCTCCCTGTGTCATTGTCCAGGGAAGGTCGAAGTGCTGGAGGTTGCCGATAGCCCCCAGAGCAAGTACAAGAAAGGCTATTCCTCTCATAGACGGGATGACGATTCTCCAGAAGACCTGCCAGTTATCTGCACCGTCTATCCTGGCAGCCTCTATCCTGTCCATAGGAACACTCTGGAGTCCTCCCAGGAGGAAGGCCATGTACCATGGAAGCATCTGCCAGGTGCGGGCGATGATGACACATATGAGTGCCGTCGATGACTGTCCCAGAAATGATATTCCCTCGTCGATAATCCCCAGTTTGAGCAGAATGCCGTTCAAAACTCCGTACTGTCCGTTGAATATCCAGGACCAGAGAAAGCCTATCGCGGTTCCCGGAATAATCCAGTTGACGAGCGTCACTCCTCTAAGAAATTCCGCGGCTTTGAACTTTTCATTGAGAACGATTGCCCATATAAGACCGAGGGTGAAGGGAAGAATCGTCGAGCCCAGGACGAAGAGGATGGTTGTGAGGAGTGTCTTGAAGAAGTAGGGATCTTTGAAGAGCTTAGCGTAGTTCTCCAATCCGACATCCTCATAAACCGGGCTTAAAAGCGACCGGTTTGTGAATGACATTAAAATTGCACTTATGAAAGGGTACAGGATAACAGCGATGAAAACCGCAAGTCCCGGAGTGACTAGAAGAAAACCGACTTGTTTGTCTGTCAGCATTCCATGGTTCTTATATCTTTTCTGCATTTCATGTACCCCTGTGTTTTTCAGTTTTAGAGAGAGCTAATTCTCGTTTTCATTGAAGCAACAGCATCCTCTGCCGTCTTCTGTCCCAGAAGTGCAGCCTGGAGCTCTTCTGTCATGATGGATTTGATTTCGCTTGCATTCGAGAGGCGGGCCGTCTCTTCAAGCTTTGCAGAAGCAGTGGATTCCATAAAGCCTTTGAGATAGGCATCATTTTTGACCTCATCAAGCTCTGCCGCGCTCTTTGTCACCGGCGGCATTCCGTTCTTTTCAAAGTACTCGAGAGCAATATCATCGCTGACGAGGGACTTTGCAAAT
>CAVACS010000098.1:0-8640 GCA_963587105.1 Anaerovoracaceae bacterium
CTGAAAGAGGAAGAAGGAGGACACAGAAGTATGTGCAAGCTGATGGATGATCTGATAAATGATGTGGTGAAGGACAGAAATCTGGACATGGCAAAGAAGCTTATAGCTCTTGGAGACAGTTCCTTGAGTGATATTGCAAAAGTATCTGACCTGCCTCTCTCAACTGTCGAAGAACTGGCAGCTTCGATGAAGAAGAAGAAAAAGAAGAAGGATCCGGCCTGAAATCTGTCAGGCAGAATCAACTCCAGAGACTGACCCTGCATAGCTTTGTTGCAGCATTGCATTGGATATCAAAGAGAGTCTTCAAAGCCCTGTATAGGCCGGAGCCTGCCCTACTGCCTTTCAATCGTCGAGCGTTACTCAAAAGCTGTATTTACCATCAAAATTTGAGTGATGAACTGTTTTCTCGTCTCCATGCTCTCCTTCACTACTGGTGAAGAGAGCACCATATCGTAGCCGTGAGGAGCTGCCGGGATATCGCGGTGGACAACAGACACACCCTTTTCCCTCAGCTTCTCAACAAGCATCGCGCCATCGTCATGAAGAGCGTCGAGGACGGGTGTTTCAATATATACAGGAGGAAACGATGAAAGAAGAGGACTCAGAAGTACGCTTCTGTATTCCTCCTCTCCAAGATAGAGCTTCCACATCTTCTCGTTGAGAGCAGCCGACCATACGGGAGTATCTGTAAACTTCCTCTTCGACTCTGTCATCACGGGAGCAACTACGGGATAGATGAGCATCAGAAACTGCGGCCTCTCCATACCCTCCTCGATGATCCTGAGTGTGGCGGAGAGCGCGATTTCCCCTCCTGCACTGTCACCGGCGAGGGAGACATGAGGCGTGAGGCTTTCACCTGCCCATCTGTAGAGAGCGACTGTCTCAAGAACGGCAGATGGGTACTTATTCTTCGGAGAGAGACTGTAGTCCGGCATAAGCACCCTGCATCCCGAAAGAGCATATTCCCTTACATTCTTATAGTGGTACGGTGCGGCCCTGTAGACGAATGCCCCGCCGTGCAGATATATGATGACAGGAATATTCCCGGCCGCCCCCTCCGGTGCAACATCAAGAACAGGAAGACCTGAGATGGTGTATCTCCTGACGCGTATACCGGATCCCGAATGCAGAGTAAAAAGGCGCAGGAAGAGATTCGCCGGAGGAAAGAGCATCCTCGAGAAAGGTGTCCGTATCTCATAAAGACTCTGAAGGCTCTCATCGAGCTCGTACTTATGTTTCACGCTTCAAGGATACCCGATGGCAGGTAATCTGACAATTTCAGAATCGCACGCCGCAAGACACGAACGGCCCCATTGACCGTTTTTCTCCAGTTTTCAGGACCAGCCTCACTCCGGGCTGCTATTTGCTGTTCCTGTTGAAATAACCGACAATTACAGACCTATACTCATGACATTCCATTGACAATGAAGTCAAAACCAGAGGAGTGAATTAGAACATACTTGCGTCAAACTTAGGGCTTACAACTGATGAGAAGAATATAACGGCTGAGCATTTCGATGTATGTTATTTTCACTTTCTGCCTTATACTTGAGCCATGGAAAAGAACACAATCCTATTCAACGGCGTAAAGACAGACACATTCGTGGAGAAATCCTCCATGAAGATATCGTACCTCCTCGGGAGGCAGAAGAAGATAAAGTATTTCGATAATCCCCCCGTTGCGGCAGTCGTCAACGGCATATTGAAGTCGCTGCAGTCCGAAATCGAGGAGAATGCGGTGATAGATCTCGTCTACCTCAACAGCAAGACGGGACGGAGCGTCTACAGGCGCACTCTCTGCTTCCTTCTCTCATATGCAGCTTCCGTCGTCTATCCCGAGCGTACCCTTATATCCGGTCACTCCCTCGGAGACGGCTACTACTTCTATTTCCGCGACAGAGGAAAAAGCGACATCGAAAAGCTCAAGGCCGTCATGAAGGAGGCCGTCGATGAAGATATGACAATCGACATCGAAAGTCTTTCCTCTGTGCAGGCTCTCGATTACGTGAAAAGTCACGGCCTGGTGGAGACGGAGAAGCTTCTTGAGTCACGTAACGACGGGGCATATATGTTCAACAGACTCGGAGAATGCCGCTCGGTATATTACGAGCCCCTCATCTCCTCGATCTCGCTTCTCTCTGTGTGGGATCTTATGGAGTACGGAGAGGGAATGCTCTTGAGGTACCCCCAGTCGAGGAACATGAAGGCGATGATGGCTTTCCAGGACAATCCCCTGCTGTTCAGGGTCTTCGAGGAGACGAGAGCCAAGGCGAGGATTCTCGATGTAGACAGTCTGGGCTCTTTAAACCTCAAGGAGGCCGGGGGCAAGATACGGGAGGTCATTGTACTCTCGGAGACACTCCAGCGCCGCTCGCTCTACCGTGCCGCGGAGGATATAAAGAAGAAAGGCGGCGTCAGGATAGTCTTCATCTCCGGCCCCGCATGCTCTGGAAAAAAGACAAGCGGCCTCAAACTCTGCGCCGAGCTCAAGATACAGGGCTTTTCGCCCATAATGCTCAGCCTCGACGATTACCGCAAGAGAGACGAAAACGGAAAGAGCTATGTAGACACACCTCTTCTGCAGAAGGAAGTGAAGGCACTGCTGAACGGAGAGGAGGTGACACTCACCTCCTCCGAGAGCGACAAGAAGCGTCTTTTCAGGACGCTCTCGGCAAAGATGAACGACAACACCATCCTCGTCATCGAAGGCGTCCAGACGCTCAACGAGCATCTCATCCCCGGCCTCGACGAGAGGGAGATCTACAGGATATTCGTATCTGCTCTCACACAGCTCAACCTCGACACCTGCTCCAATATCTCGACAAGAGACAACAGACTTCTGAGGCGTATAGTGAAGGAGTGCAGGATGAGGGATATAAGGCCCAGCGAGATAATAAATCAATGGGAGGAAATCGAAGAGGAGGAGAAGAGTCTTCTCTTTCCATATCAGAACAATGCGGACATGATGATAAACACCGCTCTCGAGTACGAACTGGGTGTTCTCTATTCCTACGCGATGCCGCTTCTGCGCTCCGTGAAGCTCTCCGACGGCATGGCGTATACGACGGCGAGACGCCTGATGGCCTTTCTCGAACTCGTAAACCCGATCTCTCCGGAGCTCGTACCGCCCGAGAGCGTCCTCAGAGAATTCATAGGAGGATCGGCCTACCTCTTATCTTAAGGCCGTCCTGTCCTCGAGAACCCCGGCTTCGAAGAGAATGTCGGGGCTTTTCTGTATCATCCGCATCAGACGAAGCGATGATCCGGAGGGTGTGTTGACGCCGCTCTCCCATGCTTCTACTGTCTTACCCGAGACGTTGAAGACAGAGGCAAAGAGCGCCGTAGAGAGATGAAGCGAGAGTCTGAGCGCCCTTATGTCCTTCGCGCTCATCTCCTCGGGCATTATCGGCTTGATGAATTTGTTGCTTTTGGCAATGACGCCCTTCTTTTTCGGGAAAAGGGCGTCCTTGATAGTATCCTTGTAGTAGCTGCTGCTCACTTTGTCTTACCCAGTATATGCATGGACTCTTCGATCTGAGCCTTCAGCTTTTCGATGCACTTGCCGCAGCCCGTTCCGGCTCCGGTAAGCCTCTGGAGGTCCTCGAGATTGTGGACCTTGTCATCCCTGACGAGATCCTCGATCGTCTGATCCGTCACACCCTTGCATTCGCAGATGATGGTTGCGACCCTGTTTTTGTAGGGGTTGGGGAGATTATGTGTCTCGAGATAGTTGTCGATGGCGGCTCTCAGAGCCTTGTCGCCTAGAACCGAGCAGTGGAACTTATGTTCCGGAAGTCCCCCCAGCTTATCCATAATAGCCTTAGGAGTCAGCTTATATGCCTCCTCGAGCGTCATGCCTAGAGCCATCTCGCTCATCATCGATGTCGATGCGATTGCGCTTGCGCAGCCGTATGTGAGCCACCTTATATCTGCTATCCTGTTGTCCTTCACCTTGATGCCGACCCTCATCTGGTCGCCGCAGGCGAGAGATCCCACCTCCCCCACTCCGTCGGGGACGAACTCATCGCCCTCCTTCCAGAGGTTTCTGGGGTTCATGAAGTGATCCTTGACTATATCTGTATATACCCATTGTGTCATGAAACTTGATGCCATAATGTCAGTCCTTCCTTGTGCTCATCGCACGAACTCTTTCGATAATCGGAGGAAGCTTCTCGAGTGTATACTCAACATCCTCCATTGTGTTGTAGCGTCCGAACGAGAAACGTATCGAGCCGTGCGCAAGCTCGACATCGAGCCCTGCGGCGAGAAGCACGTAGCTTGGCTCGAGAGAGCCGGATGCACATGCGCTTCCTGTCGATACTTCAATTCCCTCGAGGTCGAGATAGAGAAGGATGCTCTCACCCTCGGCCGACGGAAATGATACGTTCAGCGTTCCCGGGAGACACTTCTCCGGGTCATTCGTTCCGTTGACGACGACATGGGGAATCTTTTCCTCGATTCCCTTTCTCAGCTCCTCTCTGAGAGCCCAGAGCTTATCGTGCTCCTCGTCAAGATTGATCCGGGCAAGCTCCGCAGCCTTCCCCAGGCCTATGATTGCCTGGTTGTTGTAGGTTCCTGCTCTGAGCCCATTCTCCTGGTGTCCGCCGTGAACAAACGGTGTGACAGGAACACCCTTCTTTGCGTAGAGCACGCCGATTCCCTTCGGGCCGTAGAACTTGTGGCCCGAGAGCGAGAGATAATCAGCCCCGATTTCTCTGACGTCGACCTTTATCTTCCCGATAGCCTGCGTTGCATCGGTGTGGAAGTATGCTCCCCACCTGTGAGCCAGAGCCGAAGCCTCCTTCACAGGCTGGATGACTCCGCTTTCGTTGTTTCCGGTCATTACGGAAACAAGTGCGACATCCTCTCCCATCATCTTCTCGAGAGCCGTTAAATCGAGCTCCCCGATGTGGTTGACGGGAACGAACTCCACCTTGTACCCCTTACCGATGAGATACTTTGCAGTCTCTATCGACGAGGGATGCTCGACAGTCGAGAGGAGGATGCGGTTCCTCTTATCTCCGCTGTCGATGCGGTCTCTGAAGATATTGAAGACCGTGTTGTTCGATTCCGAGGCGCCGGAGTTGAAATAGATCTCTCCGGGATCCGAATTTATCAATGCGGCAACCATTTCACGCGCCCAGGTGATTCCGCTCATCGAGGAGCGCCCGAGAGAGTGCATGCTGGAGGCATTGCCGTAGAGAGAGGCATTCTCCTCCATGACGGTCTTCACCTCTGAAGCCATCTCGGTTGTGGCATTGTTGTCGAGATAGACAATTCTACCCATATATGTATTCCTTCTGCCCTTAAGGTAATTATCGGAGAAGACTGCGTCAAGGTTAAACGCGTCAAACTCCCATCTTCGGGCTGATAGTATTATAGCTGATTACTCTCTCCTATGAAATAGGGAATCAGAGGGTGAGTCTCTCCATTCTCTCCCCGTCCGACACAGGATGAACCGAGATAACAGTGGCAGTGGCATAGCCCTTCTCGGCAAGCGCCCTGTCGCCGGGATAGCATGTCTCGATATCCTTGAACTCAAGGCCGTAGCCGTCGCCTTCAAGAACAATCTTCCGGCCGTCGTCCGAGCATGTGTACCTGTCATAGTAGCTGATGGAGCCCAGCCCCGCCTTCCTGACCTCCCCGTTCCAGTGAGGAGGGAAATTGAGGTTCAGAAACGAATCTCCGTCAAGTACGGGAATGAAGGACTCGAGATGCAGAGCGAGGTACCCGGCAGCGCTTTCGAAGTCGTACGCGCCACCCTTCTCCTTCTCGGCAGATATCGCAATCGAGGGTATATGATACATCGCACCCTGCCTCGCGGCCCCGCATGTTCCGGAGTAGATGGTATCGCTCGAGAGATTGTAGCCGTGGTTAATACCGCTGATGACTGCGTCGGGAACGATGGGGAGGAAGCCTGCACGTATTGGGAAGATCACACAGTCCGAGGGAGTTCCCTCGAGTGAGAAGTGCATATCATCATGCCTCCATACGGTCATACTTCCGTGCACACTCATCGAGTGGCTCTTCGCACTCTGCTGTGTGTGCGGTGCAACCACACATACAGTGTGGCCGTATCTTTTCAATACACTTTCAAGGACATTGATCCCCTCGGCAAGGTACCCGTCATCATTGGTCAATAGAATCTGCATGTATCACCCGACTATTTCAGCGGAAGAGTAAGGAATAAAAGGCAGTTTCTTCGGATGGAAACCGAAGATGCGCTCGTACTCCTCCACTTTCTGATTATCAGGAAAGGCGCTCTGTGAGTCAACAATGCATAAGAACGAGCCCGCTGTCCCCTTAGATATGGAGGCCATACCTATGACGGACTTGCTCTCCCTGCAGCGGCGGAAGATCCAGTCGAGTTCGGGACATGTAAGCTCGGCGTTCATCACCATCGAGCGCTGAGCCTGAGAGAGAATGCGTCCCAGGGCAACGCCCTCGCCTTTTTCAATGCATTCGAAGGCCTTTTTCGCATATTCACTCGAGAGGATGAGGAAGACAAGACAGCGCTTCTCATAATCGATGAGGCCCGTAGAATAGTACCTCACGTCCTTCTCGCCGAGGTTCCTCAGCTCCGTCCCCTTCGGAAGTTTCGCCTTCACAGCTGCGACAAGAGAAGGGAGGTTCTCCCTGAACTCGTCATACTCGGGTGTAAGAACCGAATACGGGAGCGACGAATCGAAGATGCAGCTCTCCTCGGGAGAGATTGCATATTCGGCACCCGTCACCTTCTCCGTCCTTCCGTCGAAGAGGTAGACATGATTCTTCTCCCCGTATGTCAGTACCCATATGTCCCTGATACGGATGCTGTCTGAAGAAGAGGAAGAGAGAGAGGCTGCACTGAGGGCAGTCTCGTAGATCTTGTCTCTTGAATAACCGAGAGAAAGAAGTGAATTCAGTGCGACGATCAGGCCGACGAAAATCTGGCTGAAGAGGCCGTCGCCCCCGCTCACGCATCCCTGCCCCGAGAGCAGCAGGTTGATACCCGGCGCCTTCACGCCCTCTCTCTCGAGTGCGAGGTAGACGCTCTTGACGGCGTTCGCCCACTTGTCTTCACGGCGGTAACGTATGCTTGTGGTGAGGAATTTCTTCTTGTCCTGCTTTGCAGAATTGATGACCCTGACAACGGTATCTTCGCGTTTGGAAAGCGTTAGAGTAATACCGTCTGCAGTATTGCAGATGAGGCTCCATCCTTTTATATATTCGGAAAAACATCCCACCAAAGTCGTAGGCTGCGGCACAGATACCACAGTCTCGGGCGGGACGTTGAATTCTCTTTCGTGGGCCAAAGCCGGCTCGTTCAACTCTCCACTCCTTTGAATCAATTATCGGTCCTGAAGATTGAAAACGCAAACAAATTCGAAGATGAGACACAAATAAAAAATAACGCAAGAAACAGTCATAATCGTCACTTCTCATCCGAAGCTCCCCGAAATCCACCAGCCGTCATCCCCTCTGACAGAGATGCTCCCCCCGGAAAATGCCGGAGGGAGTATGGTAGAATTTACAAATGGAAAATGTCAGGAAAGTAAGAGCACTCCTTTTTTCCTTTCCAGCGGCCTCTTTGCCCGCCCCGATTCTCTCGGTTTTCTGCATCTCGGCAACTCTCTGATAATCGGCTTTGAGCCCCGTTGTTACGGAAGGCCAGGCCTCTTCACTGTGAATGTCGGATTGCCTTTCAATGCCGTCAAAGCCTTCAACCATCATGGAGATGTAATCCTTCCTTATACTGAACCTGGGGCTGCTAAAGGTTGCCCTGCACTTCGCTCTATCACATTCAGCCTGTCCATGATTCTGCAGAGGACGAAAGACTGCGATGTAACATCATCCTTCGTATAACCGGAGGAACATTGGCGCAAAGAAAAACCGCAGATCTCTCTGCGGTCTTAATCGGATTGAACAGACTCAGTTTGATGTTCTTCCGTATCTTCTGTTGAATCTCTCGACTCTTCCTGTTGTGTCGACAAGCTTCTGTGTTCCTGTGAAGAACGGATGGCATGCCGAACAGATTTCAACGTTCAGATTCTTTGCCGTCGTCTTTGTCTTGATGACGTTGCCGCAAGAGCAGCGGATTTCCCTTAACTCGTAATTCGGGTGGATTCCCTTTTTCATGATGTGTCTCCTTATATGCTTTGTCTGCTTTCACAGACAAGGAATTTCTTCTTATATCCTAATTCCGCTGAGATGTATTCATCGAATTCAGGAACTCCCTATTGTTGTTCGTTTTGCCCATTTTGTCAATGATGTCGACTGACATGTCGATATCATCAAGGTTGCCGAACGAGGAACGGAGAAGGAAGACCCTTGCCAGTGTCGCCTCATCGAGCAGCAGGTCGTCCCTTCTCGTGCCGCTCTTCTTTATGTTGATAGCAGGGAACTTCCTGTTGTCGGCCATCTTCCTGTCAAGGACGATTTCGTTGTTTCCCGTTCCCTTGAACTCCTCGAAGATGACTTCATCCATTCTCGATCCCGTCTCGATGAGCGCTGTCGATATGATCGTCAGACTTCCGCCGTTCTCGATGTTTCTCGCAGCCCCGAAGAATCTCTTGGGCTTATGGAGTGCATTGGAATCGACACCGCCGGAGAGGATCTTGCCCGATGCCGGGACCGTCTGGTTGTATGCACGTGCAAGAC
>CAVACS010000099.1:0-8617 GCA_963587105.1 Anaerovoracaceae bacterium
ACACCATGATGTACTATGTCTACCTAAAAATCTGGCCTATTTATTTTACGCTTACGATTTTTATTATGAAGATTGTATTTCTGCTCGCCATTTCCGGAATAGTAAAGACTGTGACATTTTAGGATTTTTAGAATTTGACTATGTTTTTCCCATATAGTATGAGATAATATTTCACAGTTCGATGGAGTTAATAAATGTCTAACGTTGTTTCCGGGAAGGCTGTTGAAGTGATGGATGATGAAAAGGTAGTGTTCTTCTGGGAAGGTATTCTTATTCCTTTTGTTCTCAGCGTTGATGTGAAAAAAACTTGTGTATCGGGATTATACAGTTATGCAGTTAAATATGTTTTGATGTGTGCGTGTAAGGCTGCTGACTATCTACTTGAATGCGGGGTGACCCGTATAGTTCGATATATAGAAAAAAGGCGTAAGTCTTACTCAAATTGCATAAAGACTTGTGAGGTTCGTGGTATATGATTAACTCCATTAACTGGGATGCCTTTGAAAGGAACTGTGGAAGCGAAGGTCTTCAGAAAAGATTCGAAGATCTCTGTCGTCAGCTTTTCTGTGAAATATATGGCTGTAATGATGTATATCCTCTCTATCAGGAGAATAACCCAGGTCTTGAAATGGAGCCTGTTTTCTTCGAAGGAAAGAGGGTGGGTTTTCAAGCTAAATACTTTGTTTCAAATAAGAGCAATAAATTTGAACAGTTGAAAAAATCTGCAGAGAAGATTATTGAGTATTACAAAGGCAGAATTGATAGCATTGTACTCTATACAAACAAGCCTTTGTCTGAGAATGTGCAAGATGATTTAATAGGATTGCTTAAACCCCATGGATTTGATATCCAGTTCTGCTGGGGCGAAATTATTCTGGACTATGTGCGTAAGGGTAAAAGCTATATTAAAGAATATTATTTCGGTGAACTTTCATTTGACCGGGATTGGTTTAGTAGCAAGTATTCAATAGTTTCCAATGAAATAAAACCCGATGCTTTCATAGCGGATAATATCATCACAAAAGTAGAACGGCAGTTGTCTGTGTTTACATGTTCATCCCGTGGGGCAGATATCTTTAATAAGAAGAAAAGGGATCTGCTTGCCCTTCTGCAGGATTTACTTCTAGGTTTCGGATACAATAAATATTCAGGTTATATCTTGTCCCTTATATCAGCTCTCGGAAAAATCACTGATGTTGATGAAAAGAGTATGATGAAGGCTCTTTCTTGGTGTGAAATTGTCTCTGACTCTATTGTTGATGAATCTACAAACCTCAAGAACAGACTGGCGGAATTAAATAATTATTTAGAGCAAGATAATGTAGATTACAATTCAACTTTGCATGAAATACACAAGGTTGAAAAACTCCTAGCTTTTTCTGGATTTGCGGCTGAGGAAGGATATCTTCCATTTCTCAAAAAGAAAGTCCTGCTTTTATCAGGAAAGGGGGGATATGGTAAAACGCACTCACTTCTGCATGAATACTGTTCATTATATGCCGAAGACAGAGACTGCATATTCCTGCGGGGGAGTCAGTTCTGCGACAGTTCTTTATTTGACAAACAGATTCTTGAAATTCTGGATGTGCCTTACAGCCTGGAGGAATTCATAGACTGCCTTGAACTTAGAGCTGTAGATAATGAGAAAAGAGTAGTAACCCTTATAATAGATGCCCTCAATGAAGCTTCTGAAACGAAGCAGGTAAGACAAGTTCTTAGTAGGCTGATGACAATTGTCAGTGGCAAAGAGTATGTACGACTTATTGTCTCTTGCAGAGATGAATATGTCGATTCCCTAATCCCTGATGTTTTATGCGGTTTGTATGAAAAGGTTGATGTCGCAGGTTTTTCTGAGTCTGGAGAGGAATTTACAGCAATGCTACAACAGTACGGCATTCTTTTCTCTCCGGAAATTTTGTTCAATGATAATATAGATAATCCCTTATTCTGCAAATTGTATTTGAAAAACTACTACAGTCATGGAGAAAACGTATTTTCTCTTGAAGAACTTTTCAATGAAATCATTAAAGACGTAAATGAGAGGTCATATCATCAGTTGCAGGGAGCCATAAAGAACGTTGGCGGAAGACGTGATCTAAACTGGGCTATGAAATTGGTTGAAGATCTTGCAAGACTCCAACTGAAAATGAAGAGGCGCGGAATTCTCCTGTCTGAAATAAAGGAAGGTCTTAAGTCTGAGATTTACAACCTTCCTTTGGATATTCTTTTGGATGTTCTTGTCGAGCGGGGCGTACTATATCGTATTGAAACGCAGAATAACGATTATCGTTATTTTTTTGTTCATCAAAGGTTCAGAGACTATTATCTTGCCTGTATAATTGTGGACTCCTCTAACTCTGCCGAGGAAGTGAAACAGTTTATAGAAGATTATATCCTTCCTTGTGGGAATGTTTTTTCAGATTTCAATAATGTAGACTTGTTCTCTCAGGTTGCTTACCAGTTCAGCTTGAAATATCACAAAGAATGCTGGGAACTTCTGATGAGCAAGGAAGAATTGTGGGCTTTCAGAAGGGATTACATACAGTCGTTTGCATGGAGAAAAGACAACAATGTGAGTGCTGAGGAGCTTTTGACAATAGCATCTGCATTTAGGCTGGACAGATCAGTTGATTTCTGGCAGGTCTTCCTTTCTGATTCTCTTAATGACAAAGGAAATTTCAATGCTGAAGTTCTTCACAGGTTACTCAGTTCATTATCACTTACGAAAAGAGACTATTGCTGGACAATCCCTATATCATCTACAGGATATAGTGAGCGTGTAATAAGCGTTATGAAGAGTATCGCGGACGGTAGTCTGCTGATAAGCCTTACTCTTCGCAAGAAATTATTGTTCCTGATTCTTTGCTCGTGGTTATTAACGTCAACAAATCGAGAATTACGAGATACCACATCCAAGGCGATGATTGTTGTCATGAAGGATGATATTTCTTCCTGCGAAAAGCTTCTATGTAAGTTTGAATCGGTGGATGATCCATACATCTTGGAAAGACTTTATGAAATTACATTAGGGGTCGTCACTCGTTCGGACATAATTGAAGAGTCTGCTTATTCTTCACTTGTCCGGTATATACACTCGTTTGTTTTTGCTGGAGACGAGCCATATCCCGACATCGTTATACTTGATGTTTCATCATTGATAATCAAACATTATATGTCTGTATTTCCGGGAAGTCCTTTGAAGGGAGAACTTGTAATGAAGTCTGCATATAACCCCGAACTTATTCAAAACACAAGCCCCGGAGAGTACGAAATTATGCATGAGTTCTGTGGTTCAAATGCTATACTCGGCTCGATGCAATTTGCTTTCCCCAATCATATGTATGGCGATTTCGGACGGTATGTCTTTCAGAGTTCTCTTCCGAAACTTTCAGAGTCTGATCAGAAAGTCTGATTTTCAATAAGTATAACTATAACAATGAGTATTTTGATGATTTTGATAAACAGACTTCTCATAATTCTTATCGATATGACCATATTGTGGAACGCATTGGAAAGAAATATGAGTGGCTTGCATACTTCGAAACTCTCAGTAGAGTATTAAATCACGATAACAGCAGGGATGTCTTATCAATACGCTATAGAACATTCGATCCGACAGCAAATTATCTGTTGTCAAAACGAAATGAGAACAGAAAAGCTCTAGACTTCTACAAGAGCCTCAGTACAGGCATGTTTATGAGAGAGGATAGGGGAGATGTAATGACCGGAAACTGGGTGGAAAATCCCTGGGAACTTCGTACTATTATAGATAACCTCATTATCATGATTGATGATAATGAGTGGGTTAATCTAAGTACTTTTCCTTACTTTTCGATATCTCTTCATGATGAAAAGGAACCTTTTGCCGTTGCAACTTGTACTATCAAAGTAGTTGGTTTTTTTCTTCCAACGAAACAGGCTTGCAGGTTAAAAACGTTTAAAGAAAAAGGACTCAGGTTTTTCCCTTATGATATGGTTGAAATACCGCGATATCCGTATTCTTCTTATGTACGGTCCTACCCCTGGGATAAGGGAGATCTTATTGATATTGAAAATAATAATAATTATCTAAGCGTGAGACTTCCCGGAGGAAGTGATTATAGTTTTAAGGATTCTTTTTCTTCTTCATGTAGAATCGCACCTGAGTTTGAATATGATTACTCAGAGAAGTTTGTTAGGAATGAGACGGAGCATCTTGTTCCCTGCCCTCAGCTGATAGAGGCTCTCGGCCTCAGAGCTCATTCAAATTCTGATTTTGACTGGTATAATGGAGATGAAAAAGTGTGCTTCTGTTATCAGTTCGAATCAACTAATGGTGGGTTATTGATCAGAAAGGATTATCTTAAACGGTTTCTGAAAACCAGCAAACGTAAGCTCGTCTGGTTTGTTCTTGTCGATAAGACGAAGCATTCGGTGTATCGACAGCATTACGGGTATATCTGTTATTCGGATGTAAAAAATGATGAATATATCTTTATGGATGATACTGCAAACAGGTAGATTGTTGTTCGGTTGATATACAATAAGAGTAACTGGTTTTTATTATAAAGTGTAGGGTCTCTCTGATAATATACACTTGAAGAATATAAGGGGTTTTTATATATGAGTTTATTCAATGAAAAAACATTAATGATTACGGGTGGCACAGGAAGCTTTGGCAATGCTGTTCTCAAACACTTTCTGACAACTGATGTTGGTCAGATACGTATATTTTCAAGGGATGAAAAGAAGCAGGATGACATGAGACATCTTCTGCAGGCTAAGTATCCTGAGTATGCGGGAAAGGTTAAGTTCTACATAGGAGATGTAAGAAACATCGACTCTATTAGGGACGCTATACACGGGGTTGATTACATCTTCCACGCTGCTGCACTCAAGCAGGTTCCTTCCTGTGAGTTCTTTCCTATGGAAGCCGTGAGAACTAATGTTATCGGAACAGATAACATGCTTCACTGTGCTATTGACGAAGGCGTTAAAAGGGTAGTGTGTTTGTCGACTGACAAGGCCGCCTATCCTATCAACGCAATGGGGATATCGAAAGCGATGATGGAACATGTCATCTATGCTAATGCACGTGTTGCTGCCGATAGAGGAAATACGGTTATATGTTGCACAAGGTACGGGAATGTTATGTGTTCTAGGGGAAGCGTTATTCCTCTCTTCATCGACCAGATAAAGAACGGTCGTCCTATTACTATTACAGACCCGAATATGACAAGGTTTTTGATGAATCTTGATGAGGCTGTAGATCTTGTAATGTTTGCTTTCGAGCATGCGAATCCGGGTGATCTGTTTATCCAGAAGGCTGATGCATCGACTATTGGGGATCTTGCTAAGGCTGTCCAGTCTCTATTTGGTGATACTGGTACTAATATTATCGGAACAAGACACGGTGAGAAACTCTATGAGACATTACTCACAAAAGAAGAACGTTTGCGAGCTCATGATATGGGTAATTACTTTAGAGTTTCAGCCGATAACCGTGATTTGAATTACGATAAATATTTTACTGATGGTCAGGTACTAACAGAAGCTGAAGAAGCTTATACAAGTCATAACACTATAAGGTTGGATGTTGAAGGGATTGTTAAAAAACTCTTGACAACAGAATACGTGAGAGAACAGCTTTGTATTAACGAGGATAGTCAGCAATGAAGTTCTTAGTTCTGGGATGTAACGGCATGGCCGGTCACACAATCAGCCTATATCTGAAAGAGAAGGGGCATGATGTTTTGGGATTTGGGCGTACCAAGTCAAGCTTGGTTGATTACGTAACTGGTGATGCCTTATATAAAAATACAATAAGAAATGTGGTTCAATCTGATAAGTTTGACAGCATTGTAAATTGTATAGGAGTTTTGAACCAAAATTGTGAAAGGGATGAGGCAGGCGCTGTGTATATAAATAGTTTCCTCCCTCATTATCTAGCTGAGCTTACAAGAGGCACAGATACGCAGGTTATTCAGATGAGTACAGATTGTGTATTCTCTGGAAACAGGTCTGGGGGGGGTATGCTGAGTATGATTTAAAAGATGCTGAATCTTTTTATGGTCGTACAAAAGCACTTGGTGAGCTCGACGATAAAAAGAACGTTACTATTCGTAGTTCAATTGTTGGACCAGATTTAAATGTAAATGGAATTGGACTTTTAAACTGGTTCATGAAACAGCGCGAAGTAGTTCATGGATATGAGAAAGTATGGTGGACAGGGCAGACGACTCTTCAATATGCAAGAACTCTTGAAGAGGTTGCAAAAGAAAGAGTTCACGGCACATATAACCTTGTCCCTGATACGAGCATTTCCAAATACGATTTGCTTAGACTTTTTAATAGATATTTACGTAATGATAGTTTGAAAGTTATCCCTTGCGATACTCCTATTTCAGATAAATCATTGAAACGAACAAGATATGACTTTAATTATTCTGTTCCTGACTATGAGAAGATGATTGCCGAGTTATCAAAATGGATAAGGAATCATAAAGAGCTATACCCTCATTACGAACTGGATTAGGTATCTCGTTTAAATCTCCGTGCTGTTGAGTCAAAAGAATGTGTGGAGATTATTATGAGATTGATGATACTTGGTAGTGACGGCATGGTAGGACATGTTGTTGCGCTGTATTTCAAAGAAAGAGGACATGAACTAATAGAACTCCGAGAAGGTGATAATCGCTTATCAGACTTTGGAAGTTTATGTGAAGAAGTGAGAGGTGGTGGGTATGATGCAATCGTCAACTGCCTCGCTGTAGTTAATGCGGAAGCAGAAGAGAATAAGGTCGAAGCCGTAAGAATCAACTCTTTACTTCCTCATTTTTTGGAGTCGGTAACAGCTGGAATGAATACAGTTGTTGTTCATCGGAGTACGGATTGTATTTTCTCTGGAGAAAAAGGTTCTTACTCAATAGATGATCTACCCGATGGCCGTAGCTTTTATGCTCGGTCAAAAGCGTTAGGTGAGTTAGATAATGGTAAGGATATTACTATCCGTACATCTCTCATCGGGCCGGAAACTGAGATAGAAGGAAAAGGTCTATTCAACTGGTTTTACAATCAGAAGGAAGTAAACGGCTTTGCCAATTCTATTTGGACGGGTATAACAACAATTGAGTTTGCCAGAGAAATCGAGTGGGTTTTACAGAATAAGAAGCATGGTATTTTTCAGCTTGTACCGGATAGAGCAATAAGCAAGTATGACCTGCTGGTCCTGTTTGAAAAACATTATCCAGGTAATCGGAAGATTAACCGGATAGAGAACGAAAGGATTGATAAGTCTTTAATTCAATACTGTGGCGGTGTTCATGTCCCTGATTATGATGTTATGATTTCTGATATGAGAAGTTGGACAGACAGCCATAATGATTTATATAGATACGAGTAATGAGGAGGATAAAATGAATAACAAACTGAAACTAATGATAGTTATGGGAACACGTCCCGAGATAATCAAGCTTTCAGAAATAATCAAGAAAGCAGATAAGTATTTTGATTTAAAGATAGTTCATACGGGACAGAACTATGATTATGAACTGAATAAGCTGTTCTTCGAGGAACTGGGACTTCGTGAGCCAGACTTTTACTTAGGTGTTGTCGGAGAGAATCTTGGGCAGACAATGGGTAATGTAATCTCTAAATCATATGAGCTATTTGATTCTGAGAAACCGGATGCGATCTTGGTTCTTGGAGACACCAACTCTTGTCTATGCGTCATTTCAGCAAAACGTTTGAAAATACCAGTATTCCATCTTGAGGCAGGGAACAGATGTAAAGACGAAAACCTTCCGGAAGAAGTAATCCGAAGAATTGTAGATGTCACAAGTGATGTAAATCTCTGCTACTCTGAAAATGCCCGTCGCTATATTCTCGATACTGGAGTACGTCCTGAGAATACCTATGTCGTGGGTTCGACAATGGCAGAAGTGTTAACAGCCAATATGGATAATATCAACAACAGTAAGGTGCTGGAAACTCTTGGGCTTGAACCTCAGAAGTATATACTCTTATCAGCACATCGTGAGGAGAATATCGACATTGAGAGCAATTTCTTCAGTTTAATGAATGCTGTTAATGCTATGGCTGAGAAATATGATATGCCGGTACTCTATTCCTGTCATCCCAGAAGCAAAAAGTATATCGAGGCCCGTGACTTTAAGTTTGATTCCAGAGTTATTCAGCATAAGCCACTTGGTTTCTTTGATTATAATAAACTTCAGCAGAATGCTTTTTGTGTAGTTAGTGACAGCGGCACCGTTCCTGAAGAGGGCTCATATTTCAAGTTTCCTGCTGTTTCAATCAGAACCAGCACTGAGCGACCTGAGGCTATGGACAAGGGAATCTTTGTTATTGGGTCAATTACTGCGGATTATGTTTTGCAGGCAGTTGATTTGGCTGTTTCTATGCATGCTAATGGAGATGATGGGCTTACTGTTCCAGCATATGCGGATGAGAATGTAAGCACAAAAGTTATCAAGATTATCCAGAGCTACGTTGGAATTATAAACAAGATGGTTTGGCGTAAATTCTGATGTTGGGCAAACCTATTGTAATTGTAATGTCGCTTCCCAAGTGTCACTAAACTCCGGTTTAGGATCGCCAAAACTTACCTATAGATGATTAG
>CAVACS010000100.1:0-8546 GCA_963587105.1 Anaerovoracaceae bacterium
AGACAGAAGACTTCGAGGAAGCGACAGAGTCAGATGATGAAGCTGAGTCAGCAGAAGACACTGACGTTGATGATGATCCGGTGACGGAAGAAGTCAACGTCGAAGACGAAACAGAAGATGCCTTAGCAGCGTTAGAATCCGATAGTGAAGAAGAAGTTGATGTCAAAGACGAGGACGAAACAGATGACTTCGATGGAGCGACAGAGTCAGATGATGAAGTTGAGTCAGTAGAAAACACTGACGTTGATGATTCCGAAACGGAAGAAATCGATGTCGGCGATGAAGACGAATCAGACTCTGAAACAGTGACAGAGGATTCCGATATAGAAGATTCTGCAGGGGAAGAAAACAAAGCTGATGATGAACCCTGTGACGGCAGGGAAGCTGCTGATGGAGAGACTGAAGATGAAAGCGGAGAAGAGGAGAAACCTCTTGACGTCAATTCATGGATGAGTGATTTCCTCGGCCTTGGCGATGTCTCCGGAGAAGAGAGTGAGGACGAAGCATCATCCGATGAGGCCAATTTAAATGATGACGGCTTTGTCCTTCCGCGTATGGGGATGATCGAAGAAGAGAAGAAGGTCGCCGGGGTGGATGCCTCGCCTCTAAAAGAGGAAGAGGCAGAAGAAAAGGCAGAGGAGAGTGCCGTCTCGGTTACACTTGATGATGAAGCTGTTCCGACACCCGTTCGTGATATCAAGGACGTTGATCCCGGTCTGTTCTCTACATCATCAGACAGAGAAAGCCCTTCCGTCGGTCTCGAGGAGGGTGAGATACCGCAGTGCCAGGCTCAGGTGCTGGATGAAGAGGAAGTGAGACAGAAGCAGGTCCTTTCAATGGAGGATCTTGACGGTGCCGACGAGCCCATTCCCCTTATGACGGCTGAAGAGACGGGAGAGGACGATGTCATCCAGTTCAGCGGAATCGTTTCAGATATATACAAGAAGCTCCTGGGCTCCGGAGGTGTCTTCAGATCATTTGTGAAGGGCGCCGACAGCGAGACACTCGAGGAGCTTGAGAATATAATCCAGAGCTGCTGGAACAGGATGCAGAGCGAGCAGAAGGACAAGCTTTTCAATGTTCCTGATTTCTCGTTCTCGATACTTCTTTCCCACGATTCGAAGCGTGATGACCTCAGAATGGCGGAGCTTCTCAATAACGTCGGAGGCGTAATGTATTCCAGAGGAAAAGAGGAGTGGACGGCCGTCATATTATATATAAACAGTTCGTACAACCTTGAAACGGCTATGGAGAAGACTCTCACGAAGGAGAGTTTCTCTCCCTCCGACTGGAAGCGTGTCACATATATCGGCGAACAGATGAAAAAGAGGTAAGAGAGTGGACAGGATAGAGATGGAGAAGAGGCTTACAGAGGCTCTCTCCGTTGCAGAGGATGCGAAAAGGTTCCTGCTTGAGCATGAGAAGATGCGCTTCAGCGTCGATAAGAAGGCGGAGAACGACTATGTCACTGCAGCCGACAGGGCTGTGGAGAAGCTCATCCGTGACGGTCTGAAAGCCCGTTTTCCATCGGACGGCTGGTACGGTGAGGAGAGCGGAATGAGCGGGGATGCCGTGAGACGCTGGATAGTCGACCCTATAGACGGAACTGTTGACTATATGTGGTCTTTTCCGCTTTATACCATCTCGATTGCATACGAGGACGAGGAAGGTATTGCACTCGGTGTCGTCTCACTTCCGCGGCAGGGTGAGATCTTCTATGCCCTCAGGGGAGAAGGAGCCTACCTTAACGGAAGAAGGCTTTCCATCAGAAAGGACACGGAAACGGAGAAGGGACTGGCAATTCTTGTCCCGCCACACCGCAGGCATGAATATCTGGATGAATACTTTGTGAAGATGAGGCGTTTCTACGACCACTTTTCAGATATGAGAAGCCTCGGAAGTGCAGCAGCTTCCATCTGCTATGTCGCGGCGGAGCGCTGCAGTATATACTACGAGGAATTTCTGCATCTCTATGACATTGCGGCAGCCCAGCTTGTGCTCAGAGAAGCCGGCGGAAGGGTGAGCCTCAGGAGAGATGCCGGGGACTATATCTCAGTCCTTGCTTCCTTTGATTCTGTACATGAACTGGGATTGGAGCTGATAGATGGTAAAGGCAGTTTTGTTTGATTTCGACGGTACGATAGCCGACAGCTCGGAAGGCATCATGGCGTGTGCCCTCCGCACGGTCGAGACTATCGGCTATGACACATCCTCCTATACGAAGGAGTACCTCAAGAGGTTCATCGGACCTCCATTAAGGGACTGCTTCAGAATAACCTTCAATGTTCCCGAGGATAAGATAGAGGAGTGTGTCTCGACATACCGCACCTTCTACAACGAGAAGGGTATGTTCATGATGCATGCATATCCTGGGATGAAGGAGCTTCTCTATGCCCTCAGAGCGATGGGAGTGAAGACGGCAGTTGCAACTAACAAGATGGAGGAGCTCGCCGTCAGATGCATACACTACCTCGGAATGGATGACGCTTTCGACGTCATAAAGGGGCCGGTGGTCGACGGCGGAATCAGTAAAGCCGAAGTCATAAGAGAGGCTCTGAACTCTCTCGGGGTTGAAAAGGAAGAAGCGCTGATGGTCGGCGATACGGCAAACGACGAAATCGGAGCCGGAACGGCCGGCGTTGCATTCTCTGCAGTGAAGTGGGGCTTCGGTTTCTCGGTGTCGAATCCGGAGAATCTGGAGCTCGTTGAAGATCCCTCCGAAATACTCAGAATCGTGATTGAAAAGAATAACAAGGAGAAAGATATGATTGAGAAGGTTGATACCCCGCTCGGACCGAAGGCAGTAGGTCCCTATTCGCAGGCTGTGAAGGCTAACGGCTTCATGTTCGTTTCAGGCGTCCTTGCACTTGATCCTGAAACAGGAACTCTTGTCGGAGAGAGTGCGAAAGAACAGGCGGAGCAGATTTTCAGAAATGCCGAAGCCATCATCCGGTCAGGAGGCGGAAGACTGGAGAATACTGTCAAGGCCGTCGTATACCTTACGGACATTGCAGATTTCGCTCAGGTGAACGAGGCCTATGCCTCAGCATTCAGCCGTGCCACGGTTCTTCCCGCACGCTGTGCCTTCGAGGTTGCGAAGCTTCCGAAGAACGGAAAAGTTGAAATCGAGTTCACAGTGGCACTGTGACGAGGGCAGGCTCCGGCCTGCTCTTAATTTAAAAATTGTTGTTTTTTGTTGCAGATTTAAAAAACCGGATGGTATTATAGGTCTATCAGACCATCTGGAGCCGACAGAGAGCGTCAGTTTCAAAGGGAGACACAATGCAGAATAACAGTGCAATCAAACTTGAAGGTATCACGAAGAGATTCGGCAGCGTTGTTGCCAACGACGGGATCAACCTCGAGATAAAGAGGGGAGAAATCCTCTCCCTCCTGGGAGAGAACGGAAGCGGTAAGACAACTCTGATGAACATGCTTTCCGGTATCTACCAGCCCGACGAAGGACAGATCTACGCCGACGGCAGGCCCGTCTCGATACGTTCCCCCAAGGATGCCTTCGACCTGAATATCGGAATGATTCACCAGCACTACCACCTCGTGGATGTTTTCACGGCGGCGCAGAACATCATCCTCGGCCTGGATGAAGATATGGACATCAGGTCGACGAATGCGAAGGTCAAGGAGATTTGTGACCGTTACGGTTTCGATATCGATCCGGCGATGAAGGTCTACGACATGTCGGTTTCACAGAAGCAGACTGTCGAGATCGTAAAGGTCCTCTACCGCGGAGCAGAGATCCTCATCCTTGACGAGCCTACTGCAGTTCTGACACCGCAGGAGACTGACAAGCTTTTCGCAGTACTTCGTAATATGAAGGAAGACGGAAAGGCCATCGTCATCATCACCCACAAGCTCGCAGAGGTCATGGCCATCTCCGATAAGGTTGCCGTTCTCAGAAAGGGAAAGTACATCGGAACTGTCCCCACAAGTGAAACAGATCCCCAGAAGCTGACAGACATGATGGTCGGACACGCAGTCGTGCTGAATATCGACAGACCCAGATACCCCAATCCTGTGAAGAGACTTATCGTGAAGGGTATATCGTGCAGGGATAACGAAGGAATCGAGAAACTCAAGAATGTCTCGTTCGAGGCATATACGGGTGAAATACTCGGTGTTGCCGGCGTTGCAGGCTCGGGCCAGAAGGAACTCCTGGAGTGTCTTACGGGCCTCTATCCGATGACTGAAGGTTCCATTGAATATATCGATCCGTCTGACTCTTCGGTGAAGGAGCTTGTCGGACTTCCTCCGAAGAAGATCCGCGAGATCGGTGTCGGCATGGCGTTTGTTCCGGAGGACAGGCTGGGTATGGGTCTTGTCGGAAGCATGGGCATGACTAACAACATGATGCTCCGCACATGGCGTACCGGAAAGTCGATCTTCTTCAACAAGAAGGCTCCCCAGGCGACGGCAGACAAGATCTGGCAGGATTTGGAAGTAGTGACGCCGTCCACCGAATTTCCCGTAAGGAGAATGAGCGGAGGTAACATCCAGAAGGTCCTTGTCGGACGTGAAATCGCATCAGAGCCGAATGTACTTCTTACTGCATATGCAGTCCGCGGTCTCGATATCAACACGTCATATACAATCTACAATCTCCTTACGGAGCAGAAGATGAAGGGTGTCGCCGTCGTATATGTCGGTGAGGAACTGGATGTTCTTCTCGAACTGTGTGACAGAATTCTCGTCCTCTGCGGAGGTGAGGTCAGCGGTGTCGTCGATGCACGTACGACTACAAAGGAAGAAATCGGCTTTATGATGACAAGTGTAAACTATAGAAAGGAGGCAGAATAATGGAAGCCAAGAAAGCACCTTTCGTCCGTCTCGCCAAGAGAGAAAGCATGGATCCGAAAAAGGCCTGGCTTATCAGGGTCGGTTCCATTGTCGTTGCTCTCATCCTCGGAATGATTCCGATCCTCCTGGCAGGTAAGAATCCGTTCCAGTCCTACGGCATCATGATATCCGGTGCACTCAGCAAGCCCGGCTACATCCGTCAGACTGTCAAGAAGGCCATCCCGCTTCTGGGATGTGCGCTTGCCATCGCACCCTGTTTCAAGATGAAGTTCTGGAATATCGGAGCAGAGGGCCAGATCACCATGGGCGCAATATTCGCATCCTTCTGTGCCATCAATTTCTCCTCCCACATTCAGTCGAGCTTCCTCATGCTCTTCATAATGATGGTCGCGGGAGCAGTGGGCGGGGCCGTATGGGCATTCATCCCCGGCTTCTTCAAGGCTAAATACAATACAAATGAAACGCTCTTCACCCTTATGATGAACTACATAGCCATAGGTATCGTAAAGTGGCTCCAGGGCGGTCCGTGGGAAGGCAGAAAGGGAACACAGATCATCCCGATGTTCTCCGAGAATGCAAGACTGCCGAATGTCTTCGGTATCTACTGCGGCTGGATCATCGTACTTCTGCTTGTTGTTCTCGTTCATATCTACATGAATTATACCAAGCACGGCTATGAGGTTGCCGTAATCGGCGACTCACTCAACACTGCTCGTTATGCCGGTATGGATGTCGGCTGGGTCATGATGAGAACCATGCTCTTCTCCGGCGCGATTTCCGGCCTTGTGGGCTGGATGCTCGTCAGCGGCGCAAACGGAACTCTCAACCACGATGTCGCAGGCGGCGTCGGCTTTACGTCCATTACCGTTGCATGGCTGAGCCAGCTCAACTCATTTGCAATGATCATCATCGCATCTATTCTTGCGATCATCGAAAAGGGTTCTTCGACTCTGCAGACACAGCTCAAGGTTCCGGCATCCGTTGCACAGATCGTCTCGGGAACTCTCCTCTTCTGTATGCTCGGATGTGAATTCTTCATCAACTACAGGCTTATCTTCAGAAACAGCAGGAACAAGGAGGCTCAGGCATGAACGCAGTCATACTTCTTTTCGCAGCTGCCGGTGCATACGGCACGGCTCTCATGTTCGGTACTCTGGGAGAAATCCTGACCGAGAAGTCGGGTAACCTCAACCTCGGCGTCGAAGGAATCATGTACATGGGCGGCATATTCGGTCTCATAGCACCGAACGTCTATGAATCTGCTGTGGGTGCGGGCAATGCCAATGCCTTTGTCGCGATTCTTCTCGCGATTCTCTCCGCTTTCGCTGTAGGTGCAGTCGCAGGCGCGCTCTTCTCGTTCATAACTGTAACGCTCAGGGCCAACCAGAATGTCACAGGTCTTGCAATGACCACATTCGGAACAGGAGTTGCGAAGTTCGCAGGAGAGCTCAGAAGAACACAGGTCGGCGGCTATGTAACGCTTTCGAACGACCTCAAGTTCGCATTCGACAACCACTTCATGCCGGACGCTCTGAAGAACATCCCGGTAATCGGGCCGATTCTCTTCGATCAGTCGGAATTCTTCTATATGGCTGTCATCCTTGCTGTTGCAATGCACTTCTTCCTGACAAGAAGCAAGACAGGTCTCTATCTCAGATCCGTCGGAGAATCTCCTGTAACTGCTGACGCGGCAGGTATAAACATCACGAGGTACAAGTACCTGGCGACTATGATCGGCGGCGGTATCTCCGCTGTCGGCGGCATGGTCTACACGATGACTACAGCGGGATGTGTCTGGATCGAGGCATCCCTCGGCGGAACGGGATGGCTTGCAGTCGCAATCGTCATCTTCTGTACCTGGAGGCCGCTCAAGGCTACATGGTGTTCCATACTCTTCGGTGCTCTCATGTTCATGTATCTGAGAATCATAGTTCCGTTCTTCCCGCAGGAGCTTTACAAGATTCTGCCGTATGTGGTAACTGTAATTGTACTTATTATCACAAGTATGAAGAACATCCGCGACAAGCAGCCGCCTGCAAGTCTCGGCGTCAACTACTTCAGAGAAGAACGTTAAAACATTATATTTACATATTCGTAAATTTAGGATATTCTATTTTTAGGATATCCTAATTTTTTATATGACATTTTTAGCTTTAATGCGTAATTTGGAAAGTTTTTGAAAATAATCCTTTACAGCTCGGAAATGCCATAATAACATAGTTAATGTAGGTGTTACGAAAAATGCCTCATAGGAGAATATTATTATGAAAAAAACATTGGCAATCGCTCTTGCTCTCCTGATGTGTCTTTCTCTCTTCGCTCAGGGCGGAAGTGAAACAGCTCAATCAACAGGACCCAAGGCAACAAAAATCGGTTTCGTCGTCATCAACGATGAATCTGACCAGGGATACACATGGAACTTCATGAACGGTATGGACAATGCCATCGAGAAGCTCACAGCAGAAGGCTACAACGTCGAACTCCTCGTCAAGAGGAACACAAGCGAATCAGCTATCTGTAAGGACAACAACGAAGAGCTCGCAGCAGAAGGCTGTGAAATCATCTTCAACAACAGCTACGGATTCGAACCCTACATGCTTGAAGCTGCAAGAGACTATCCCGACACGATCTTCGTCGGTATGACAAACTGCGGTTCCCAGCAGGACGGCAATCCCAACACATACAATGCATTCGCAGCTATCTACGAAGGCAGATACCTTGCTGGTATCGCAGCAGGTATGAAGCTCCAGCAGCTGATCGACGAGGGGACAATCACAGCTGACCAGGCTGTCATCGGTTATGTCGGTGCTTATTCATTTGCTGAAGTCATCTCCGGTATGTCAGGCTACTACCTCGGCGCAAAGAGCGTATGTCCGAGCGTAACAATGATTGTTCAGTTCGTCGGTACATGGGGCGATGCTACACTCGAAGAAGCAGCAGCTAACTCCCTCATCGATGCAGGTGCAGTCATGATCAGCCAGCACTCAGATACAACTTCTCCGGCTCTCGCAGCTCAGAAGAAGGGTGTCTACCACACAGGTTACAACACAGACATGACAAAGGTTGCTCCTCAGGCATCCCTCCTCTCATGCAGAATCGACTGGACAAGATACTTCTACACATTCATCAAGAATTACATCGACGGTGTAGAGAACCCCTCCGACTGGACAGGTACAGTTGCTGACGGCGACGTTGTCATCACAGAACTCAACGAAGCTATCGCAGCACCCGGAACAAAGGAAGCTCTCGAAGCAGCTGAGAAGGCATTCGCAGATGGAACTCTCCATGTATTCGATACATCCAAGTTCACAGTCAACGGCGGCCAGGTTCTTACCCATGCATTCGCAATCGACACAGACGGCGACTTTACTGCTGACTCCAAAGAGGCAGTATGGGACGGCATCTTCCACGAGTCATATCCTGAATTCCAGTCTGCTCCTTACCTCACAGCAGTCATCGACGGAATCACATGGCTCAACGTAGCTTATTAATCTGAGCTCGATAGTTCTTCAGCGGCGGGAAACCGCCGCTTTAGTTATGCCCCCGGGACGGTGCCATGGTCAGGAAAAGATACAGAATCTACAGATATCTAATTGCTTCCTTCATTATCCTCTTCATCACAGGAGCTGTAGTGAGTGCCATCCTTCTCAACAGAAAAGAGGAGAAGGAAACATGCACTCTCAATATTATTCTTGAGAGCAGCATGGAGGACGGCGGGAGTCTCTCCGGGG
>CAVACS010000101.1:0-4506 GCA_963587105.1 Anaerovoracaceae bacterium
AACCTGTTTGATAAAGTCTGCAGCATGGTTTAATCAGCCGTGCTGACTAATTCATGGTTTCGTTTTAACCTTTTTCCTTTCCTCTCATATATGAGAAAAGATACTGCTGCGACAGGGCCTCGTATGGATGGAAGTAGCTCTTGTCCTTACCGGGGTAGTATTCATCAAGGCACTTTCTCATCCATGTATCTATCGGAAAGCCTTCACGCCGCGAGTAGCCGAAAATGAGGATGCAGGATGCAACCTTGACGCCGATCCCCTTCACCGTCATAAGCTTTTCCATTGCAGAGTCGAAATCGAGCGTCTTCACCTCTTCAAAGATATCACGCTTCTCAACGGCGCTGAGGATGAATGGCGCCCTGAAGCCGACTCCGAGAGCTCTAAGATCGTCCTCGGTAACGCCGGAGAAATCCTCCGGCCGGGGGAATGTGTAATACCCGTTCTCCACCTCCCGGCCGTACTTCTCGCTGAGCCTGTTATAGAGAGCGGTGATCCTCTTGATATTGTTGTTCTGCGAGAGTATGAACGAGACGGCACTCGTCCATTCGTCCTGCTTCAGGATCCTCAATAGTCCCACGCTCTCTGTGGCCTTACGGAGAATATCGTCCTTCGCGGCTATCTCCTCCCTCGCCTTCACATAGTCGTAGTCGAGGTCGAAATAGCTCCTGAGGAATGGATCAGGGGAAGCATCCCCGATGCTCCTTATCCTGTATACCCGCCCGTTGAGGACAGAAGCGAACACACCGTCTGTCTCCTCACGCCATGAGAAGGTCTGACCGCCGAAAAGTATCTCCCTGATGTTCTCTGTCATTCCTCAATTGTAGCGCAGGCGCACTGTGATGGCAAAGTGGTCGGAAAATCCGTTTCCCGTACTTTTCTCATACTTCAGGGGAGTAGCTGAACTTGTCTTCGAAAGTGCACCGGAGACGATTTCGAAGCTCTCATATTCAAGCCCTTTTCCGTCGAAGAAGGAAGAGGAAAGAAGTGCGTTGTCATAGTTGTACCAGACACCGTCATAGTAGTATGAACCGCCGTCCACAGCCCCGCCGTAATCGAGATACGGACTGAAGAGCGTTCCTCCCCTGGCCAGGGCCCCGTCCCCGGTAAGGGGCAGGGCAAAGGAGGAGGAGAGCTTCCCGTCCCCCATCTCACCGCCCGTTATGCAGTCGGTGTTGAAATCACCGATTACGATGACGCACTCCCCGTCCATCCTTTCCACGAGTGTCCGGATAAGAGAGAGTTCCTCGATGCGGGATGATGAATCATTGAGCTGGCTCTTCAGGTGTACACCGAGAATGGTGACCATCTCTCCCCCCACGATGAACTTCAGCTCGAGAACGGCACGTGATGACTCTGTTGAATGAAAGGCGTACGAAGACGGTTTCGTCTTCGAGATAAAGCCGACTGATAACTCCCCGTCGCTTTTCTGAGCAAGCCCGTAGTACCTGAAGCCCAGGCCTTTGAGCCCCGCTTCCAGAAGATCGGAAAGCACATCCCCGCTCTCGATCTCCTCGAGGATGATCACATCGCTGTCCTTCATGCAGGATGCGATATAGAGTGCGGTGGACTCTACTCTCTTCTGGTACTTTTCGCGGCTGTACCCGCTTGAGGACAGAAACTCCGTATATTCACTACCGGAGCTGATACCGTCGAAGAAGCAGTAGGTGTTCCAGCTTGTGACTGTGAAGCCGTCCTCCACAGTGTGAGGCGAACATGAAACGAGAAGCAGTGAAAAAAGGAAAAATAATACTCTCATATAATAGAAGCATTATTTTTCCCGTTTTTGTCAAAGAAATCTGATTATTCTGATCAGATTTCCGCTTTTGTCCTGATGATCTTCCCGACAATACCGTATTCGACGGCTTCTTCTGCCGAGAGCCAGTGGTCGCGCTCGGTGTCGGCACTGACCTCTTCGATGCTCTTTCCCGTTGCTCCTGCAATGACGCCGTCAAGCTTCCGCCTCAGCTCCTCGAGCTTTCCCGCGTAGATATCGAGATCGATTGCCGTCCCCTTCAGCTCCGAGAGGGGCTGATGGATGAGATATGTCGAATTCTCGAAGGCAAAGCGTCTCGACTTGTCGACCGAGAGGTAGATGAGCGCCGCAGCCGATGCGACAAGGCCCATTCCCACAACGCGGACAGGAGAGGAGACGAAGCGGATGGTGTCGTAGATTGCAAAGCCGGAATCCACATCACCGCCGGGTGAATTTATATATACGGTTATAGGGTCACTGCTTTCGCTGTCCAGAACAAGCATGCGTACTGCAAAGTCGTTTGCCGTATCCTTATTGATTTCGCCGCTGATCATGACAGAGCGTGTCTTCATGAGTTTATCGAGCAGAGTCGGTTCAGTTATCTGTTTCTTTTCGTCCATACCAAGATAATAACCAAATTCGGAGCGTTTGGGAAATGCGTGTAGCATTTTTCTTTCATCTCAACAATAATAACGGTATGAAGAGCGCAACAGTATCTGTAATAGGAAGGCCGAGCAGCGGCAAATCCACCCTCGTCAATACAATCTGCGAGATGAAGGTATCCATCACAAGTCCAACCCCCCAGACAACGAGAAACAAGATCAGAGGGATCTATACAGATCAGCGCGGTCAGCTCGTCTTTACAGACACACCCGGCTACCATCTCTCCGAAAAGACCATCAACAGGAGAATGCAGGATGTGACCGTGTCCGCGCTGAAGGACAGCGACCTCATACTCTACGTCATCGACGGAAAGAGGACGGCGGGGGAAGAGGAGAAGGCCATTTCAAAGATGATCCGGTCATCCCGCGTGAAGACTGTCGCCGTGATCAACAAGAAGGACATCCTCACAGAAGATGCCGTCAGCGACGCTGAATTCTTTCTGAAGGAGAACCTCCCGGGTGTGGAGACGTTCGTTGCATCAGCCCTCAACGACGAGGGCATCGACGAGATTCTCATAGCCCTCTTCCGCCTTGCCCCCGAAGGGGAGCTCATGTACGACGAGAGTCAGTACACGGACCAGGACCTCGAGTTCAGAATAAGCGAGATCATCAGGGAGAAGACGATATCGAACCTCTCGGACGAGCTGCCCCATGTCATATATGTCGAGGTATCTGATCTCGAGTACAACAAGGATACTCACATTGTCTGGATAAGGGCATTCATCTGCGTCGAACGTGACGGCCAGAAGGGCTTCATAGTCGGCCGGGGCGGAAGCAACATCAAGCGCATCGGCACAGAAGCCAGGCGTGAGATCAAACAGATCTTCCCGTCCTCAACCGTCCGCCTGGACCTCCAGGTCAAAACAGCAGAGAAATGGAGGCAGAACTCCATCATCCTGGACAAGGTGTTCAAGAACTGACAGGATGTTTTCCAGCAGATTGTCTGATCTGAGGAAACTCTGTAGTTCCGCAATCAAATCAATAAAAACGTAGCAACTCGGCTTCTCGCTGATACGTTCTTTTATATCTGTTATCTGCAAAAGCAAACAGACGACACTCGAATAAACAAACGTTTTGCTGAAAAGAAATGTTAAAAATAAGCGGTTTATGAGCTACCATATTGTCAAGGGGCTAAAATGAATATAGATCTGCAGGAAAATCATGTTACCGAGTTCAAAACAAGCTGGCACGACGATCACCTCAAGTGGATATGTGCCTTTGCTAACACCGAAGGCGGAACGCTCTATATCGGAGTAGATGACAACGGGGAAATCTGCGGTGTCAGAGACTCACACAAACTATCGGAAGATATTCCCCAGAAAATCAGAAGTACCATGGGGATCATCTGCCATGTGTCCCCGCTCAGAACAGATGACGGAAAAGACTACATAAAGATAGATGTCGACAGCTACAGCTACCCCGTCAGCTTCAGAGGAAAGTATTACAAGAGGTCAGGCTCTACTCTGCAGGAAGTAAACGGCATAGAACTCGACAGAATACTTCTGACGGAACAGAGAAGAACCTGGGATTCAATCCCTGTTACCGGTGTCACAGTCGACGAGCTCAGCAGCGATGCTTTCAACATCTTCAGACAGAATGCAAGAGATTCAGGCCGTGTCGATTCCAAAGCCCTCGACATCCCGAACAGTGCACTACTTAACAACCTTCACCTGACAGAGGGGAGTTACCTCAACAGGGCCGCAGTGCTTGCATTCCATCCCGATCCGGAAAAGTGGATAATCGGTGCATTCATCAAGATTGCTTACTTCCGCACTGATGCTGATATTCTCTATCAGGACGAGGTTCACGGACCTCTTCTGACACAGGTCGACAAAGCAATTGAAATTGTTTACACAAAGTATATGAAAGCTCTCATACACTACAAAGGAATCTACAGGAAGGAAACCTTCTTCTTCCCGCGGGAATCTTTCAGAGAGCTGCTCCTCAACGCTCTGATCCATCGTGATTATTTTTCTACTCAGCCGGTCACCATCAGAATCACGGACGACCAGATCAGAATCTGGAACCCCGGTCAGCTGCCGAAGGAAATCACACCCGAGAACATCCTCACAGAACATCTCTCCATCCAGT
>CAVACS010000101.1:4516-8498 GCA_963587105.1 Anaerovoracaceae bacterium
GTTTTCTTCAAATGCGGCATGATTGAAGCCTGGGGTCGCGGATATCAGAAGATTCTCCACTTCTGCGAACTCGACAAGGCGAATGCTCCCGTGATAGACCTCTCTCTCGGAGGAGTGTGCGCACGCTGCTATGCTTCCGACTTCTACCAAAAGCTGGAGAAAGGAATAAACCCGGAAGAACAAGAAGAAGAAGATACAAAGCCCGGAGCATCCCGGACAATGTCGGAAAAAATAGACAGGACAACACAGATGATTGTTGATCTGATTAAAGACAATCCCGAAATTACATATGATGAACTTACGCAGAAAACCGGAAAATCAAAGATTACAGTAAGAAGATATGTCGACAAATTACTGGACTGCGGAATACTCAAACGCGAAGGCGGAAGAAAACTTGGAAAGTGGGTTATATGTTCAGATTGAAAACTTTAACGAACTTCCTGAGTTCCTGAATGCGAATTGGGCCTCAATAACTCACAGGACAACAATGTGTTTGAACTTTAATTCTGAATGAGCACAAAGGGCCTGAAAATGAGCACAAAGGACCTGAAAATGAGCACAAAGGACCTGAAAATGAGCACAAAGGACCGAAAAATGAGCACAAAGGACACGAAAATGAGCACAAAGGACCGAAAAAATGAGCACAAAGGGCTCCAAAATGAGCACAAAGGGCCGGGAGAAATGGGCCTTTAGTGCCTAAAATGAGCCTTTAGTGCCTAAAATGACCCTTTGAAAATTGCCCTACACCGATAAGCGCAGGGCATTCTGTTTTATGTTGTTGTCTCAATATCTTCTGAGGATCGGAAGGATAGTCTCCGTTCCGCAGGCCTTGACGAAACCCGCAAGCTTGGGGCCCTTCTCCTTACCGATGAGTATCATGTAGATGACTCTGAAGAAGTCGGCATTCTCAAGACCGTTGTCAGAGGCAGCCTGATAGATGTAGTTGGAGAAATCCTTCTCTGAAAGTTCATCAAGGTACTTCTCTACATAGAGGGCGAAGTCTCTGACAGCCTTTCTTTCGCTCTCTGTTGCTTCATAAAGAGGATCGTTCTCTGTCTGCAGGGCGAACTTGAACTCTTCGGGAGCATAGTCGCGGAGCCAGTTCTTTGCACACTCGATTCTGACTCTCAGCCTTTCCTTCTGGCTCTCCGTTGCATCACTGAGACGGGAGAGAACCTTCTCGGTATCACCGGAGTAGATCTGGACATAGTTGCAGAGGTGACGGAACGGAATCTGGTAACCCGGCTCAGTCGGAATCTCCTTATCGTTTACCTGGCTGAGTTCGTAGATTCTCTTTTCCTTCTCCTTCCTCTGTTCCTTGACAGGAAGAAGACCGAAGTATATTCGTTCACAGTTGTCGTAGTCTTCGTAGATCTTCAGTACGTCAAGGTCGAAAGATATTGCGAATTCACTCTGGGGCTTTGTTCCGACGAAGAGGTATCTGACAATCTCGGGAGGATAGATTGCAAGAACATCGTAGAGATCTGCAACCTCACCGCCCGACGAGGAGATCTTTCCTCCCATGCCCTTGAGCCTGACAAAGTCATATCTCATCGATACAGGAGCAGTGCCTCCGAATATCTTTACAACATTCTTTGCCGTGTCGTATGAACCGCCTTCAGTAAGATGATCCTTTCCGCCCGGCTCGAAATCAACACTTTCCTTGACCCACCTCATCGGCCAGTCGACACGCCAGGGGAGCTTGGTATTGGGTGTTGTTCTTATATCGATAGTCTCCGTCCTGTCGAGTTCGTCGTCATGGTATGTGATACCGTACTCACCGTCCCATCCGATGACTGTCGTATTGTCCCGGTCGGTGAACGAAGAGAATACGGAAACAGGCCACCAGGACTCGGGAAGAGGCTCGGTCCTGTATTCGTTCAACGCCGCCCTGATTTCATCACGGTGTTCGAGGGCTGTCCTTATATCTTCAGCATACTTGTTCGTCCTGTAGTTCTGAGCCTGGTAAAGATACTCGGGATAAACCCCGACAGCCGGGAGGATTCTCTCCACATCGACTTCATTGCCGCGTGCATAGTTTTCGGCACGGTGCTTTGTGTCGGGAACAAGGGTAATCGGCTTACGCAGGTAAGAGGCAAGAAGCTCGGGCTCCGGCATATTCTTCGGAACCTTCCTGAATACATCATAGTCATCCCAGGAATAGATGAACCTCACATTCTTTCCTCTTTCGCGGAGGCATCTCACAACAAGTTCGACGGTGATGATTTCCCTGAAGTTGCCTATGTGGACGGTACCTGACGGTGTGATGCCGCTGGCACATGTATATGAGGGCTTGTCGCCCTTCTCTCTGATGATCTTATCGGCCATGATATCCGCCCAGTGGGTGGACTGAATATTGTTTTCGCTCATGCTCTGATTATGTCAGAGAGTACCTCTTTATTCAACATTCGGGAAAAGAGAGGCCGGAGCGCCTGGAGGCAGCATGAAAAATAATGTCTTCAGCCACAGGAAGAGGCTCTGCAGTCTTTAACGATACTTCGATTTTTATCAAAATAACCATAATGTCCAACATTTGACATTAAATGCCGCATAACAGAGGTGGCCGAGTATGTTGGACTCGGTTTTACTGAGCTTGATTGTTGTCTCTTTCGATAGTTTCAGAGCTTCTGTATCCCTTTGTTATAACATAGCTCAGAAATACCAAAAGAACGCATTGTGATAATCATTCTTTTCCGGTATGTCAGCGAGTGTATATCCTTCAAAGAGATGAAAAGCGGGAACAATCTTGATGTGGACTTTCGACCCTTCACCTTCTATACTCTTAAACGTGAAAAGAATATTCATTTTTATGGCACTTCTCGTTCTCGCTGTGACTTCCCTCTCTGCAGAGACGGCCTTCTGGCTCGGATCCGACTATGAGGGGGAATGCGCAGCCTCGGACAAATATACGGTATCATCAACGCTGAATGTAAGCTACGGCGAGAAAAGCGTACTTGTAAGTGTGGTTGCTCCCCTTCCCGATACTCTCGAAGGGCGGGAGATAGGACTTACAAGATCCGTCCTCGAGGAACTCGGAATCTGGGGTAATGGTGATACCGATGTCTCGGTAAAGCTCCGTAAGGGCTCGGAAGTCGAACTTGAGAGTCCCCCGGCGGAGGAAGATACGGGCTGGTATTCCTTTACTCTGAGAAGCTCCAAGCGCACGCTCGCACTCGACAACTACAGGGCCCTGACTGCAAACTCGATCAAGGTCAGGACAGAGATCGCGGACGACCTCATCACCTTCACCGTCCCCTATGTCGCAGAATATGAGATAGATGAGAAGAAGGCCCTGATCGAGAGCCTCGGTCTCACCGTCGAAGAAATCAACGCGACAGACAATCCATACCTCTGATAAGGATCACATTCAATGATTGACGATTTAATAAGGGAGAGCACCGCACTCTTTCCCGATGACGCACAGTCGGTAATACGCGAACACGAGAACAGACAGCGTGGCGCGCTGCTCAATAACGGAAATCTCGTCAGGAGCACACGCGCCGAGAGCCGCGGCGTCAGTGCCCTCGTATACAGAGGGGGCGTCTACGGCTTTTCCTCCTCCCCCGACTTTTCAAAAACGGGCTGTGACACAGTCCTCGCTGAAGCTGAGAAGAACGCCGCATTCCTTTCCTCCGCCTCCCCCAGGGGAATGGGACCGTTTCCGAAGGCGGAGAGAAAGAGAATAGAGACTCTCAGAAGAATAGAGGACGCTGAGCAGAAGGATATAATCGACCGCATAAGGGAGGTCGACTCCTACATAGCATCCCGCTACCCCGGCCTCAAGGCAAGGAGTGTCGGCTACAGGGAGGACAGCCAGGAGAAGATCATCTACTCCTCGGACATGTCGAGCGGACACATCGTCAATCCGCGCTCGTACATCACAGTAAACCTCAGTGCCGAGACGAAAGATGGAACGACAGTCGAGCTCTATGATGCCTACGGCGGAAGAGGAAGCTTCTACAATCACTTCACATCTGTAAAG
>CAVACS010000102.1:0-8467 GCA_963587105.1 Anaerovoracaceae bacterium
TAAAGGAAAAGAATTATCCGGACTCCATCAAGGAGTACACGGATAACATCCTCCTTGTCGGCATCAGCTACGACAGGAAGACAAAGATGCACGAATGCAGAATCGAGAAGCTCTGAGTCTGGCGCCCGTCATTTGTCTGATTGAAATCCTCCGGGGATATTCACCTCTCCCGTACTGACAGGATTGTTACTTCAGCGTCTTTCCGTATCTGAGGAGATTGTCCAGAGTGAGGTAGAGGTCGTTTCTCGCCCTCGGTCTCTGCTCCTTGTAGGGGAGGGCGACTCTGTTGATGGAGAAGATGGCACTCACTCCCTCTTCATACGCGTCCTCAACATCGTCTCCGATATCACCGACGAAGGCGACGACAGGGATGTTCTTCTTTTTCGCCTCCCTTGCAACGCCTATGACGACCTTTCCTCTCAGCGACTGTCCGTCAATCCTGCCTTCACCTGTGTATACATAGTCGGCTCCCTCGATAAGGGAGGAGAAGTGCACTGTCTCCAGTACCGTCTCGATACCCATCTGAAGCCGGGAAGAGAAGAATGCCGCCATGCCGCCGCCCATTCCTCCGGCAGCCCCGGAGCCCGGGATGGCCTGGACATCTACAAGGCAGTCTCTCTCTATGACAGACGCAAGCTTTCTCATCTTTTCGTCGAGCTCTTTCACCATCTTCTCATCGGCTCCCTTCTGCGGTCCGTATACTGCCGCAGCGCCTTTCGGGCCGTAGAACGGATTGTCTATGTCGCACATGGAGATGATGGGAATATCTTTCAGTCTTTTATCAGCAGTTGAGGTATCGATACGGGAGACGAGGTCGAGAGTGGCTCCGACAGGGACGAACTTATCTCCTTTCTCGTTGTAGAAGGAGACTCCGAGAGCAGATGCAAGACCGCATGCCGCATCGTTTGTAGCACTGCCTCCCAGTCCCACGATGATTCGCTTCACGTTGTATGAAAGTGCATTGAGTATGAGCTCTCCGACGCCGTATGTGGTCGTGCGGGAGGGATCCTTCCTCTCTCCGACCATCGGAAGGGATGCCGCGGCGGCCATCTCGATGACGGCTGTGTTATCGGGAAGGATGGCGAAGTAACCCGTAACCTTCTCGCCGAAGTAGGGGCCCGTCACATTCTTATAAACCTTCAGTCCTCCGATAGCCTCTAGAAAGGCATCGACGGAGCCTTCTCCTCCGTCAGCAACCGGGATCGATATGACTTCGCATTCGGGATAATGCTCGTGTACGGCCCTTTCCATGATCGTACAAATCTCGGTAGAGAACATCGTTCCCTTGAATGAATCCGGAATCAGGACAACTTTCTTCATTTCTTCTGTGCTCCTCTGTCCTTTATATGTTACAGGCATTTTTGGGATTTTTGTTGACCTTTTTTTCTCTTAGGCGGCAAACCCTGTAGCCGTTCAGAGGTTTATCGGAATGAGAGAGAGGCCTCTATCTCATAATGTGCAGAGCCTTTACTCGAAGAGAAAGAGCCTGTGAAAACCAGCAAAGACTTCCATACTGTCGTGAATATGTAGAAAAGAAGGGCAATCGTCATCGTTTTTGTCACTGGTTTAATTATTATTGTCAATCGGCGTCAGATGTGTGGACGACGGTGTGTTGTTACCTGTACACTCCTATTAAATAATTATTTATCTATTTGATACGGAGGTTGAAATGAAAGGTTTTGCTATGAGATGCATCGGGTCCACAGGATGGGTTGAAAAGGATATTCCGGCGTGCGGTCCGCTTGATGCAATATGCAGGCCCCTAGCAGTTGCTCCCTGTACATCTGATGTTCACACTGTATGGGAAGGGGCGATCGGAGAGAGAAAGGACATGATCCTCGGCCACGAAGCCGTAGGTGAGGTAGTGGAAGTGGGGTCCCTTGTCAGGGATTTCAAGAAGGGCGACAAGGTTCTTATCACGGCGATAACACCTGACTGGAACTCCCTCGAGGCACAGGATGGATACTCGATGCATTCGGGAGGAATGCTTGCCGGATGGAAGTTCTCCAACTTCAAGGACGGCGTCTTTGCAGAGTATTTCCATGTCAACGACGCAGACGGCAACCTTGCCCATCTTCCTGATGGGATGGACCTCGGTGCTGCCACCATGATAGCAGACATGATTCCCACAGGCTTTCACGGAGCAGAGCTTGCAGATATCCAGTTCGGCGATAGAGTTGCGGTCATAGGAATAGGACCTGTCGGCCTTATGTCAGTCGCAGCTGCCGCTATCCGCGGTGCGTCGTACATCTATGCAGTCGGCTCGAGAAAGAACTGCTGTGACCTTGCACTCGAGTTCGGTGCGACAGATATCATCAACTACAGAGACGGCGGCATCATCGAACAGATCATGGATAAGACAGACGGTCGCGGTGTCGACAAGGTGATCGTCGCAGGCGGTGACAACAACACATTCATCGATGCACTGACGATTGTGAAGCCCGGCGGTATTATCGGCAACGTCAATTATCTGGGAGAGGGTGACACTATCCCCGTTCCCAGACTTCAGTGGGGCTGCGGCATGGGACACAAGGAGATCAGAGGCGGTCTCATGCCCGGAGGAAGACTCCGAGCCGAGAAGCTTGCGAGACTCATCATGACAAAGAGGATTCATCCGGAGAGACTCATAACCCACACATTCAAGGGTCTTGAGAACGTAGAGCCGGCACTGATGCTCATGAAGGACAAGCCGAGAGATCTCATCAAGCCTTTGGTAATCATCTAAGACAAAGAACAGAGGGTGCGGAGGGGGCACCCTCTTATGTTGTGCTTTCAGACGAAGAGAAATCACGGGACCGGCCCCTGCGACTCTTCCGGCGGTGCCGACTGACGCTCCTGAGATAATATACGGCGACCGGACTCGTAATCCTTCCCCGAATATGCTTAAATATGTGAAAATCTTATTTGTACAGGGGTAATTGTCTCTCATGAACGGAATTAACGAAACAAAGAAAAGATTATCAGAGAGCCGTCCCGCTCTCTATGCATTCATCACCGTCGCACTCTCGATGCTGTCGGTTGTTGTTATCTCCTATCTGGTCCAGTCTCTGGGAAGCATAGCCGTCATGGTCGCTAAAGGATCTGTTTCTCCGAAGGATTTCAATAATATCGGGGACACGGCGTCGAATCTGCTTTCGCTTCTGGGCTATCTTGTCGTCCTTTTGATCTATTTCAGGATTTACGGAAAGGAGATTACACCTGCATTCTTCTCTGTCAAAGGAACAGGAAAGGGTATTCTCATGCTCTGGAGCGTACTTATCATAAATGCAGTGACGCTTCTCTTTGTTCTCATGGATCAGGGAGAGCTCGGCTCAGTCTGGATGGCACTTCTTCTGGGCCTTACACCCGGAATAACCGAGGAGATATTGTGCCGCATAATCCCTCTGTCCCTCGTGATGAGAAATCCCGACAGGAAGAAGCTCATGCTTCCGGCCGTCACCTTCACAAGCCTCATATTCGGTATCTGCCACATAGTCAACATCTTCTCCGGAGCAGATCCCGTGACGACGCTCTTCCAGGTACTCTATGCAACGGGGACAGGTTTTCTCTTCGGCGCAGTCTACATCAGGACCGGTAATCCCTGGATAACCATCATCCTTCATTCCATGACGGACACTATCTTCTTCCTCCGCAGTGACGCTCAGCTCTCCGGCGGCGTGCTCTCACAGAGTACAGGCTCAGTCGACGGAATCATCCTCCTCATCTATGCTGTTCTTTATTTCCTGAATGCATACCTTGTCTTCAGAAAGAACAAGGACGGAGTCGCCGAGGAAAGATGGGCTCTGATATGGAAAGGGAAGAAGGAAGTAAGCTCACAGCAATAATGAATGCGGGCTTTGAAATTACTTCTTGAACTCCCGGACACCGTACAGCTTTCCGTGTGACTGTGGGGATATCTGTGTCCGGGATCCCGTGGCCCGGAAGAGAAGAAAGAGCCCATATCTCCTGTCCTTATCGATAGAGAGTCGCCATGATATACCCCGTCGTTTTCTCTCAGATCAGCTCCTCTATATGATAGATATATTCAAGAGTCGAGAGAGCTTTGATTATCTCGACATGGGTCTTGAACTTCTTGAGTTCGGGAGCCGTTATCGTGAGTGTGACAGTATAGACGGAGAGGCCGGATCCTCTGTAGGCGGGGTTGTTTTCTATGTCGTCGATCCTGAGGCCGAGCTGCCTGCATACAGATACGAAGTCCTGTAGATTCTCCGTCTCCCTGAGTTCAAGGTGTACCTCGAAGTGGCCCGATCTGTTCTTGAGGTATCTTTCAAACGGGGGAAAGAGTGCGACGATGGTCAATAGAAAGAGGAATATGATAACTGTCATCGTATAGAGGCCGAATCCCGAGGAAAATCCCATGAATACCGTAGCCCAGAGAGAGGCAGACGTCGTCAGTCCCTTGATCTGGCTCCTAGAGGAGAAGAGAAGGGAGTTAATGCTTATTAGCGCAACTGCTACGACTGTCATTGCCGATAAGAGCGGGATGGACGAGGAGAGTATGAGGTCGATAAGGGCCGCCGACGTCGAAGCAAAGGCTATGAGGACGAAGGTCCTGAGCCCTGCCGAGTGACGCTTCGAGGAGCGCTCGCAGCCGAGTGCGAATGACAGTACAAGCGAGAGACAGAGCCTCAAGACGACAGAGCCTATCGTCATCGAGCATGCCCACTCTCCCAGATTCACCGCTATGGGATCAAGCATTATTATTCTGTCGAGTCCTGTCATTTCAGCCTCCTGTTTCTTCCTGTTGTCATCGCCATCGACCTGTCGCTTTCATATGCGCCCTCCGAGAAGGCTACTTCCTCCTCCTCAAGCACACTCTTATGCTTCGGGAGCTCGCTCTGTATCTTGTGAATTCTCTCAATAAGGAGCTCAAGCTCGCTCTTTCCTTTTGTATCTTCTATCACTGCTATATCCTCCAGTTTGTTCGAGTATGCTCCCGAGAGATAGAGCGAGAGCTTTGCAGATGCCGGTCCTATTAGTTCGTAGAGAACGGACGAGGCAAGGATTATCGTCTCAAGGTCCTCGCCGTAGCTTCCGCCGAGAACTCTCGCTCCCAGGGAGGCCAGTCCTATCGCAACACCGGCCTGGGGTATGAGAGCCAGTCCCAGGTAGTTACGGACCTTCCTGTCCTTCTTTGTTAGAAGACATCCGATGAAGGCACCTGCATACTTACCCGCAATACGCACCAAAAAGTAGATGACGCCGACTGTCATGAGTGATACAGAAGATACCTTCTCGCTCGGGGAGAAGAGAGAGCCCAGGTCGAAGTTGAGGCCGGATCTGACGAAGAAGAGGAGGAGAATCGGGGGAGAGAAGTAATTGAGCTGCTTGAAAAGCCTCTCGTCCTTTGTAATGTTAATGTAGACCATCCCCATACTCATGCATCCCAGAAGAGGCGACACATCAAAGAGTGTGCATATACCGCAGAATGTGAAGAGGATGGCTATCGAGACGATGAGTCTGTTGTCGGTGCTTCTGTTGTGAAGAAGGAGCTTCAGAAGGTAGCCGAATCCTCCGCCGAGGGCGAATACAAGGGTGTTCGTCAGAAGCGGGGTTATTACAGAAAGGGCCGATATGCTTCCCACACTGCTCGTCATCGCAAGAGATATCGCAACGGAGAATGCGATGAGTCCCACGACGTCGTCGAGTGCGACGACCTGGAGAAGGGTATCGACAAAGTCGCCCTTCGCTCCTGTCTGCCGTATCGTCATGACTGTGCTTGCCGGTGCAGTTGCCGCGGCAAGGGCACCCAGCACCAGGGAGAAGCTGCGGTCGAGTCCCAGAATTCCCCAGGTGACGATGAAGACGAGAACGGAGGCGAGGACGGACTCGAGAACAGTGATTATGACAACCCGGAAGCCGTTCTTCTTCAACGTTTCGAATTCGAAGTATTCACCTGTGGAGAATGCAATGAAGGATAGGGCTATATCTGCAATGAAATCCATTCCCGATATGACAGAGGATGGGATTACATTGAGAACATACGGCCCGAGCGTTATCCCGGCAAGGATGTAACCCGTCACATTCGGCAGCCTCAGCTTCTTTGTTATGCGGGTAAAGAGAAATCCCCCCAGGAGCATGAGAGATATCGAGCTGATGATGATGGAGACGTCCGACGTTATATTGAGCATCTCGAAAAGGGGTGTCGTCTTCATAGAACAGCGTCCCCTGATGAAAGGGCCTCCGAATTCTCGAATATGATGAGGGCGATGAGCGTCAGGCTGAAGAGCCCTGTGAAGAAGAGCGAGAGAACAGTGAATACCATCTCCCCGATATTCCTGAAATCGGAGAGCCTGATAAAGCCGAACTTCAATGAAAGAAGGATGGAATATACCAGTGTACAAAGAAGGAAATACTCCCTCTTGAGATCAAGCTGCGGAATAAAGATGTCGAGTGCGACGGCTATGACGAGTGACAGAAGTGAATAGAATACGTTGGCGAGAAGGAGTCCGCTCCTTCCTTCTTTTTCCCTGGCGAAAAAGAGAAACGAGGAAAGAGAAGGATCTGTGAGTCTCATCTCATTCTTCATATTTCTGTAAGAGCGGGAGCACGGGAAAAGATGCCAGAACTTATAACGTAATGTGGATGAAAATACTTCTTTAGCCTTCATGACGAGCCCTCCTGTTTTTATGATGACCAATGATAGGAGGGTAAAATAATAAAAGCAAATTATATTATTTCATATTAAGATAAATTAGATTTATCAGAAATATAAACTATAGTGACATAAGAATTCAATATGACAGAAAAGGAAACGCCGTGAAGGACAATGTTCAGCGACTGACGGCAGGAAAGGCCGGATAATCAAAAATAACAGCTGGTTATACAAGGAGATAGTAAGATGAACATTTGTGATAACATTTATTTATGTCAGTATTCAGAAGGTGTATGGAGATGGGGTGGCGGTCAGGAATAGCTGATGTGTGGCATAACCTGATGATAAATCAAATTTATAATGACCAATAAAAGTCTAATCGAAATAAAAGAAAAAGCTTATTTTCATGAACCATTGACTGCTGAAGTTGCCGTCCCATCAATGAAAAAGCTATTATTGAAGAACAAGGCAGGGAAGAAAAGCCGATGACCGAAACGAAATGTAGACAATTGATGTTGAAAAACAGAAACGGAGGAATTTCCTTCTTCCTGCTTGTCATAATACTCCTTTTGGCATTCAGTATGCGCAGTCCAATGGGATGTGTCGGGCCGTTGATGAATGAAATCAGAGAAGGTCTTAGTCTCAATGCGACGCTCGCGGGACTACTCACGACGCTCCCGCTTCTTCTTTTTGCCGTCAATGCACCCCTTTCAGTCGCCCTCTCCTCCTTTTTCGGCATAAGGAGGATTATCCCATTTTCTCTCTTTCTTATTCTTATCGGAATACTTCTGCGTTCAGCCGGAAACGTGTGGCCTCTCTTCATCGGGACAGCCCTGATAGGCGGAGGAACGGGGTGCCTGAATGTCCTTATCCCCGCATTCTTCAAGGAATACTATCCCGAGAGGAGCGGAAAGCTTACCGGAATCTACTCCTCGTCCCTGACGATGGCATCCGCTACAACGGCAGCCGTCATCCAGCCGATATCATCTTTTTTCGGAAGCTGGAACGGAGCGCTAATTTCATTCTTCGTCTTCCCGCTTCTTGCATGCGCACTCTCTGCTCTATATATGCATAGAACAGGGGAAAGCCCGGAAAAGAAGACAGAAAAGGAGGAGAAGAGTTCTCTCTTTACGCCGGGGATTATCGCAATAGCCATATACATGGGACTGCAGTCACTCATATTCTTCACGATGCTCACATGGTTTCCTTCAATGGCATCGAGTCTCTATGACTTTAGTTTCAACAGCGGGATACTTATCACCGTAATGCAGCTCTCATCCCTCATTCCGGCCTACATAGTGCCCAACGTCACGACGAAGAAGAATGCACGCCTCCTCTCATCCTCCCTTGCCTTCCTCTTTGCTCCTGGAATCATCATCTGTCTAATCGGAAATAGCATCCCTGTTCTAATCCTCGGCACAGTCATCTCCGGCCTTTCTCTCGGTTCCACGTTCAGTATGGCAATAACACTCTGTGCACTCTACGGAAAGAACGGAAAGGATACAGCCCGTATAGTATCCTTCGGCCAGTGTATCGGATATATCCTTGCATCCGTCGGCCCCACAGGCTTCGGTGCCGTATATGACGCATCATCGACATGGACTTCTTCTCTCATAATCCTTGCCTTTCTTGCCACTGTTATGGCCGTCATTGGCCTGACAGGGGTAAAAAGGCAGGAGTAAGGAAACAGGAAGAAAGCCCTCAGACGGAAACATCAAGAAGGTCTGATTCTCCCTTATGGTCCGGATGATTGTCGGCAATAAGCCGTCGAGACCCGGAAGATAGAAAATCAGTAAGGGAACTCTTTTTACATTCATAATTAAACTCCCAGAAATTGTTGTATAGAATCTAAGGTTTAATTCCGATTTTAGT
>CAVACS010000103.1:0-8370 GCA_963587105.1 Anaerovoracaceae bacterium
AGCCTTATTTAATGTTGCTCTACTCCAATCGGCAACGCTTAAGTCAACAGCATTGACCCTTGGCCCTGCCTTTCTTTTCACTGATTACTCTGTTTATCTTCTCTAATTCTACTTCTCTATTCAGGAACATATGAATATCGTAACATAGAAAAGGAAATTGTCAATTATGCTCAAAACTTTTTGAGCAGAACAATTTCAGTAAAAAACTTTCGAGCATATCTGCACAAGTTTTTCAAGAGATCAATTGCCTCTCCGCTATCCTTTCTTTCCTTTTGCCATGAAGAAGAGAGCCCTCCGCCGGGGAGGACTCTTCTCTTCAAGTGAAATATGAGAAAGAAAAAAGTACTGTTCTTCCCTACTCATTCCGGGCAATGTAGCGCGCAATATGAATGCCGCTTGCAGATGCGTGGGAGAGCGAGTGCGTCACACCCGAGCAGTCGCCGATGACGAAGAGTCCGGGATGCTTTGTCTCGAGGTTGCTGTCGATGGCGACCTCCATGTTGTAGAACTTGACTTCGACGCCGTAGAGGAGAGTATCGTCTCCGGCTGTGCCGGGGGCGATCTTGTCGAGGGCGTAGATCATCTCGATGATGCCGTCGAGGATTCTCTTCGGGATTACGAGCGAGAGGTCTCCCGCCGTAGCCTTCAGCGTCGGTGTTATGAAGGCCTTCTGGATGCGCTTTTCGGTGCTCCGCTGGCCGCGGATAAGGTCGCCGAAACGCTGGACTATGACGCCGCCGCCGAGCATGTTGCTCAGCCTTGCGATAGATTCACCGTATGAATTGGAGTCGTTGAAGGGCTCGGTGAAATGCTTCGAGACAAGAAGTGCGAAGTTTGTGTTCTCCGTCTGCCGGGCCTTATCCTCATAGCTGTGGCCGTTGACTGTCACGATTCCGTTGGTGTTCTCGGTGACGACTGCCCCCTTCGGGTTCATGCAGAAGGTTCTCACCCTGTCCTGGTACTTCTCCGTCTTGTAGACTATCTTGCTCTCGTAGAGCTCGTCTGTTATGTGGTTGAAGATGAGAGATGGAAGCTCCACCCTCACTCCTATGTCGACACGGTTCGATCGTGTCTCGATGTCAAGATCCTTCGAGACGCTCTCCATCCACTTGCTTCCGCTGCGTCCGACCGAGATGACGCATCTAGTGGATTCGAAATCCCCCTTCGATGTGTGGATGATGTATCCCCCGCCTCTTCTTTCAACCTTCTCTGCACGTGTAAGAAAATAGAAGTCGACTCTGTCCCTGAGGTCGTTGAAGATATTCGTAAGAACCTCATAGTTGATATCGGTGCCGAGGTGCCTGACCTTGGCATCGAGGAGGTGCAGTCCGTTCTGGAGGCACTGACGCTTGAAGTCAGTGGAGGACACAGTCGAGTACAGCTTCGTCTTCTCTCCGCCGTAGGAACAGTTTATCTCATCGACATACTCCATGAGTGCAGTAGCCTCCTCCTTTCCCACGTACTCGTGGAGGTTGCCGCCGAATTCGTTTGTTATGTTGTACTTGCCGTCGCTGAATGCTCCCGCTCCCCCGAAGCCGTTCATGATTGCACAGGGTGTGCAGTGCACGCAGCTCTTGATCGTTGCGCCGTCTATGGGGCACTTCCTCTTTTCAAGAGGATTGCCGCATTCGATGATGGCGATCCTTTCGTCACTCCTGATCTTCTTGAGTTCATATGCGGTGAAGATACCGCCCGGGCCTGCGCCGATTATTACTGTGTCGTATCTCATACGGCTATTCTACATTTTAACCCGGTTATCGGCAATCATAGCGTCCTTCGAGATCAGAGAGATCAGAAGAGACAGCGAGCCCAGTGCCGTTACCGATATCACAAGTGCGGCGAAAGACATGTACTGGTAGAGAAGACTTCCGAGAAATGAGCCCGCCGTCGTTCCCGCCGTTATGAGAACCTCGTGCAATACCATCCTCATGTGACGTCTTCCTCCCCCGAGTGCCGAATGATATATCGAGAGATCGTAGCCGAGGGCGAACACAAGGCCGTAGAGGACGAAGAGAAGAGAAAAGAGAAAAGGGGTCTTCACATAATTGAAAGCGAAGGTGAGAAGAGAAAAGGAAGCAAGCATGAGGACAACCGCCCCCTTCCCTCTCTGCCAGATGGTGATCTTTCTCAGAAGAAGGAAGGCTATGCATACAGATACCCCTCTGTAGAAGAGAAGCCTTCCGCTTAAGGAAGATGAGAAGCCGAGAGCGTCGAGTCCGTATTGCGGAAAGACAACGATAACCATCGAATAGCCGGTATAGATTACAAATATTCCGAGCCATGCTAGATGGCGGCAGGGAGAGAGAGCATCGTCCTTCTTCTCTACTTCTGTCGTCTGCTCTGTCTCTCTGCTGTAGGGAGACGAGAGGACGATGAAAGCGGCCGCGAGGAAGAGTGCGACGGTCACTCCGAACGACAGGGTGTATGAGATATCGACAAGAATTCCTCCCAGGAGGTTGCTCACCCCCACGCTCAAGGACCAGGAGAGATTGAAGAGCGTGAGGTTTTTCGTCAGATTGATCTTTCCGCGCTCTGAGGTGATCCACGTTTCGATGTTCGTCCATAGAAGCGACTGGAAGAAGCCGTAGAGGACGAGAATCAGATAAATCGATGTCTTTGTTTGAGCCGCCGGGAAGAGGACTATCGAGAGGGCCATCCCGAAAAGCGAGAGGGTAACCCTGGCCTTCCCTTTCACGCTTTTGAAGAAGCCGGGAAGAAGGAGGCACCCGAGAAGGTAGACAAGAGGAGTAACCGATGTTGCAGTACCTATCCCGGCACTCGAGAAGCCGAGGGCCCTGAGGTAATAGACGAGCGTGAAATTGAACATGACTATCGCCCCCTGGGAGAGAAAGGAGACGAGAGAAAGACGCCTTACCGGCACGCTTTTTTCCATAGCGCAATACTACGGCGCCGCCTCGTTTTCTTCAAGGCTTGATAGATAGTTCAACCATTGGTAGAATTGACGAATGAATAATTTTCTATTCGCCAATCCTGTATTCTGGTCTGCACTGGTTTCAATGGGAATGGCGCAGCTTGCAAAGTGCTTCGTCGAAGCGAGGATCAATCATCATTTCTCCTTCAGGCCCTTCGTCACGAACGGAGGTATGCCATCCTCGCACTCAGCCTCCGTTGCGGCACTTGCAAACGGCATCGGCCTGACCGAGGGCTACGGCAGCACGATCTTCGTCTTCGCCCTTCTCTTCGCCGTCATCGTCTTCAACGACGCGACGAACGTGAGACTCGAGACGGGAAAACAGGCACAGACCATCAACCGCTGGTCAAAGGTGCTTTCAGATATGTTCAGCAAGGATGCCTTCCAGGAGGAACACCTCAAGACACTCGTGGGTCACACGAAGCTCCAGGTACTCTGGGGTATGATACTCGGAATCATAACATCGACACTCATCTGTGTCTGGTTCATCTGATATGTCAAAGAAAAACAAAAGTGGCGGAGAGGAGAGATTCGAGGAGTATTACAGCGCCCTCTACGGCGGCCGCTGGCCCTCTCTGAGAGCTTCTCTTCTCTTAGCCGAGAAGGAGAAGGTATCACCAGAGGGGCTTAAAAATCCGTACTACATGGATGTCTCCTCCCTTGTGACAGCTTCCCTTCTTCCTGTAAAGAAGGGAATGAAGGTTCTCGATATGTGTGCAGCCCCGGGAGGAAAGAGCCTCGTGCTCGCACTCGCGCTTGAGGGCTGGGGGAGCCTCACATCAAACGACCGCTCACCCGAAAGACGGCGAAGGATGAGGGACGTCTTCTCCCTCTGCCTTCCGGATGGCGCTGTCGATATAAGGATAACCGGCTTCAATGCAGAAAGCTGGGGACTCTACGAAAAGAACGAGTACGACTCTATCCTTCTCGACGCACCGTGCTCGAGCGAGAGACATGTGATGAAGGATCCCAGATATCTTTCCCAGTGGTCCCCCTCGCGCCCGAAGAGGCTGAGCCAGTCGCAGTATGCCATGCTCTCCTCGGCGCTGATGGCCGTGAAGGAGGGAGGATACATCCTCTACTCCACATGCTCGATCAACCGCTGTGAGAACGAAGCTGTCATCGAAAAGCTCTTCTCCCGGCACGGGGAGGAGGTAGAGGAGATAGAATGCACTCTTTTTGGCTCGGAGCCTCTTGAGTACGGAAGGATAATCCTTCCCGACACCTCAACCGGGCTCGGGCCGATGTATTCCTGCCTCCTCAGAAAGAAGGTATTGAATGAAGAATAAGGTTGCAATTGCAAAGTGCCCGAAATATGAGTATGAACTTGTAAAGAAAACACTCGATGAAATAGTCGCGGTAACGGACTTTCCCTCAGTCAGAGGTAAATACGTTCTCATAAAGCCCAACGTCCTCTCGGATGCTCCGAAGGAGAAGAACATCACCACGAATCCTCTCGTCGTGAAGGCCGTCATAGAAATAGTGAAGGAGAGAGGGGCTGAGAGGATAATATGCGGAGACTCCCCCGGACTTCCCGGAGCCTCCTTCAGGGCAAAGGGGTGCGAGATAGCCGACGTCTGCGAAGAGGAAGGCGTGGAATGGGTGGACTTTCTCTCCTCCCCTGTCGAGCACATACTGCCCTCCGGAATAAAGGTTCCGGTTGCACGCTGTATCGATGAAGTGGATATTGTCATAAGCGTGAGCAAGATGAAGACGCACCAGCTCATGCTTGCAACAGGATGTGTGAAGAACATGTTCGGAATAGTGCCGGGTCTCAACAAGAGCCCTCTCCATCTCAGGGCACGCACTCCCGAGGCCTTTGCCGAGGTCATTCTCGATATCTACTCGATACATAAGCCGGAATACTCAGTCATGGACGGCGTCATCAGCATGGAAGGCGCGGGACCTGCCAACGGAACGCTGAGGCAGACGGGGCTTCTACTCGGCTCCTCATCAGCTGTTGCCCTCGACAGGGCCGAAGCCGTCATCATGGGCTACAGGGCCAAGGATATTCCTCTGCTCTCCGCTATGGAAAAAAGGGAGAAGGGATCTACTGAAGGAGAATACCCGCTTCTTGATCCGGAAGAGGTGGCAATAAAGGATTTCAGAAGAGTGCCGGTGAAGAAGCGCGGCCTCATATCTGCCCTGATCCTCCCCTATTTTTCACGTCACGGGGAGAGAGGAATGACGAGGAGAAGAAAAGAGCCTGTCTTCGACAGCACGAAGTGCAGAGCCTGCAGTAAATGCATCGAGATATGTCCCGCCAAAGCGCTCGTTCTCAAGGAGAGGAAAGTCGTCATCAACAAAGGGCGGTGCATACGCTGCTACTGCTGCCACGAGATGTGTCCCTTCGATGCAATAATCGTGGAAAAAGCTGATTGACGGGACTCTCTCTTTGTGACACTCTACTTCGCGTGTCATTGAATCTCTCAGAACTGCTTAACAAGGAACAGTGTGCCGCGGCCTCCGTTACGGAAGGCCCTCTTCTCATCATAGCAGGTGCCGGAAGCGGAAAGACGAGAATGATCACCTACCGTATCGCATCGATGCTCGAGAAGGGAATAACGGAGGACCAGATACTGGCCCTCACCTTCACGAACAAGGCGGCAAAGGAGATGAGCTTACGCATCAGGGAGGTGACGGGAAAGAGCTTGAAGAAGCTCACCGCCACAACCTTCCATTCCTTCGGCCTGGGACTGTTAAAGGCCTACATCCAGTACCTCGGGTACCGCAACGACTTCACGCTCTACGACGACAATGACACACTCTCCCTTGTCAAGGCTTCGATTACTGCTAAGGGCTACGAGCTTTCGTCCTTCAATGCCTCTTCTCTCAAGGCACACTTCTCGGCATACAAGACAGAGCGCGAGCTACTCCCGGAAAAAGGAAGTGCCGTAAGAGAAATCTACGAGGAGTTCCTTCTCTCCGAAAAGGCGTACAACACAGTCGACTTCGACGACCTCCTTGTTCTGCCGCTGAGAATTCTCACCGAACACCCCGAGATATTGAGGCGTGTCCAGGACAGATACCGTTACATCATGGTCGACGAGTTCCAGGACACATCCCTCGTGCAATACAGGCTCGTGAGCCTCATAGCAAAGAAATACCGCAACATCGCCGTAGTCGGTGACGACGACCAGTCGATATATTCATGGCGTGGCGCCAACTACCGCAACATTCTCATGTTCGAGGAGGACTTCCCCGAAAGACGGGAGTTCAGACTCGAAAGAAACTACCGCTCGAGCGGCAACATCCTCTCTGCGGCAAACGCCCTCATCGTCCATAACAGCGAAAGGAAGGACAAGAAGCTCTGGACCGACGGAGGAGATGGAGAGAGGCTCATCATCCAGCGCCATAAAAACGGCGAGGAGGAGGCACAGTGGGTTTCCACGAGAATCAGGAAACTCATGAGGGAGTACAAGTATAACTTCAGAGATTTTGCCGTCCTTGTACGGACGAACACCCTCCTTTCGGGTCTCGAGACAGCCTTCATCGAAAACAGGATCCCCGTCAAGATCTCCGGCGGCTCGTCATTCTTCGACCGTAAGGAAGTCAGGGACTTTCTCTGCTACCTCAAGGTCATAGCAAACAGCAGGGATGACAACTCCCTTTTAAGGATAATCAACACACCCCGCCGTTCAATCGGACGCACTACAATAGAGAAGCTTCGCTCCTGGCAGGAGAAGGACAACTCCACACTCGAGGAGGCCCTCTCGAAATACTCACTCTATTCAGACTTCAACTCGAAGACCCAGGAAGGTATGAAGAGCCTTATCACGATGCTCGGTAAATGGCGTGCCATGATAAGAACACCGGAGCGTCTCATTCCCGCCATACTACATGACACTCGTTACGATATCGCGCTCAGGGAGGAGTTCCCCGAGAGCGACAAGATTGTCTCCTTCAAGCTCCACTCCATCTCCTTCCTCAGCGACAGGCTAACACGCTTCTTCAAGGAAAATGAGGGAAAGACGCTTCTTGATTATCTTCATTCCGTATCTGTCATAGGAAGTGATGAAAAAACCGACGATGACACTGCCGTGAATCTCATGACGATGCATGCCTCGAAGGGCCTCGAATTCAAGGTCGTATTCCTCTGCGGAATCGAGGACAACATAATCCCCTCGAAGCGTGCCCTCGAGGAGGACGCAAGAAACATCGAAGAGGAGCGCAGACTCTTCTACGTTGCGATTACAAGGGCAAGGGAGAAGCTTTTCATCAACAGTGCAGACTCCCGGATGGACTATGAAGGAAAGATGAAGTCAGCCCTGCCCAGCCGCTTTTTAAGTGAAATTCCGGACGTTCTTTTCCAGGAGAAAGAAGAGAAGAAATCCAATGAGGAAATACTTCAGGACGAGATAAAAGGCGCAAACGACCTGCTCGAAATGCTCATGAAGAAGGGGAAAAAGTAACTCTATTCTTTAAAAATAAATAAATCAGAATAAGATCAAAATTAAATGGCTTCCATACAAACAAATATGGAAACCACCTGCGTTTAACAATATTTTTTAATGAGATATGTACAATTATTGTATGATTACAATAAAGAATCAGTCTTCAGAACCGTATTTTTTCGTGAATTCCTTAAGAGCAAAGCGAATACCTGCAGCCCATCCCAGTCCCATATCGGAAAAGAGTTCCTCGAGCTCCTCCTTGAAGGACGGCTCGATGGAGAACGTCGTCAGTATCTTCTTCTCCTTGGTTTCCTTGAGTCCGCCGAATACCTGCTTAGCTTTCTGCCCTCCCAGGCTCTCGCTGTTGTTCTCTTCATTCTTCTTCAATGCCATTTTTTAACCTCTCAACTCCATATACTTTTGTTAATCTTGAACAATGCCTCAATAGTACCGGGCTTCAGCCCCCTGCCGTTGACCTTATACTTCTGAGGTATTCTATGAGCAGTCTGAGCTTTCCTAAAAAGAGGGTCGACAGGTATCCGGAAAACGGTGTACTTACCGGTCCTGGAGGCCTCGTTATAGATTTCACGAGCCTGTCTAACCCTTTCATCATAAGAATTTATGATGATTTTATTGTGCTTTACAGCTGCTTTATAGTTCTTCTTTAATTTAACCAGCTCGTCAACGAAGATTTCAAAGCCGTCGAGAGAGAAAATCTCGGTCGTCATAGGCGTAATCACTTCGTTTGATGCGATGATGGCCGCACGCTCCAGCCTCCCCAGCCCCGGGGAAAGATCAAGAAGAATGCGTTCATATTCCGAAGAAAGTTCTTCGACTAAGTCCTGTATAATGAATGGTTCGTCGTTAAGCTTCGTTTCGCTGTAGTTTTTAAGCGAGCCTCCAATACTGAAAGTGGGTAAAATGTAAAGATTATCAATGGATGGTATTTTAACTACAGCATCAGCCCAGTAACATTTACCCTGGAGAACATCACTCAGCTCGAATTTGGGAGCTTCTTCCAAGAACCATGAGGAGAGATTGCCC
>CAVACS010000104.1:0-8362 GCA_963587105.1 Anaerovoracaceae bacterium
CAATGAATCATTCTTCTCCGGCGGTTGAGGCAGCTCTTCTTTCAGAAACTTCTTCCTGTAGTTGTCATTGGCATAAAATTTGCTTTTCTGTCCTTCAACAGCTTTACCTATACACAATTTCTTATGACTTACAAAAGGCTTTCTCCCGTCAGTCGGAACAACCCTGTAGTTACTGACATTTATATAAACAGCTCCGCCTTTGACCACATTTGCACCCCTCGGGATGTCATAAATATTGCTTTCGTTTTTATCAATTTTGGCCATCTAAATGCTCCTCTTCTTAAGCGTACAATGAATTGTTTTCCTATGGAACGTTATTGAGCACCTCTTTGGACGCCTTTTTGATAAAGAGTAGTCCGGCATATTGCAACTATGTTGTATAAATCCCCGGAAGACGCAGTCTTTATCAAGCGGGGTTTTGAGTTTAAGATAACCGGGATGAAACGTTTTCTCGTAGTGCTCGCGGCCTTTATTCTCATTCTTCCCCTCTACTCCGGCGTCGTCCTCAGGGACGGTCTCTTCTCGAGTGAGGAGGAGCTTGCAGTCTTTGTAAGGGAGGATGTGACAGAGGACGAGGAGGAGTTCTACAAGGACATGAAGATCTATCTCCTCACGGGAGGGGAAGGCTCTGCGATATGGGAGAACTTCGGGCATTCGGCGTTCGTCATAGAATGCGCGGGAAACCCGCCTGTCGCATTCGACTACGGTATCTTCACATTCGACGAGACCTTCATTCCGAACTTCATTCTGGGGAAGCTTTACTACGAGGTATGGGAGACCTGGGCCTTGTACCGCATAGCCGACCTCGAGAGCGCAGACAGGACTGTCTCGCTTCTCGAACTCGATCTCGAGAGCTCCGAGAAGAAGGCTCTCTACTCATTTCTCGTATACAACACCGAGGAGGAGAACAGGACTTACCTCTACGATTATTTCAGCGACAACTGTGCAACGCGCCTTCGTGATATCTACTCATGGGCGACAGGGGGAGAATTCGAGAGCTGGCTGAAGAGTCAGGAAAGCGTGGAGACTATCCGGAGCGGTGTCGTGAGGCACCTCTCGCGTTCGACTTTCTTCTCGAGCTGGATCATCAACTACCTTCTCGGCTCCTCTGTTGACAGAAAGACGACAAGATGGGAGGACTGCTATCTTCCCTCGGCTCTTGAGAAGGCTGTTGAGGAATACCAGGGCAGAGAGAGCAGTGTGCTCTACGAGACTCAGAAAAGGAAGGCTACTCCCGATAAGTGGCCCTTCGTCTTCTATTCATTCCTCTTCGGTCTCGTGCTGCTTCTCCTTTCGCTTGCCGCGTCCTATATGAAACACCACGGCTTTTTCGATTTTCTTCTCGCTCTCGTCTACACCTTTTTCGGTCTCATGAGCCTTCTATTGATCTTCTTCTCCTTCTTCACCATACACTACGTAACCCACGACAACCTCAATATTCTTATAATCACACCTCTCTGTCTTGTAGAGGGAGTACTGCATTTCATGAGCATCGGAAAGAAGCGGAGAAAAAAGGCGCTCGGAATGTGCGCCCTCGTCATGGACGGCGTTCTTATCGCCCTCGTTATCGTGAGAATCGCATTCTCTGCCTTTCTTATCCAGAATATATGGGCCCCCGCAGTAACTGTATTTCTGTTATACACTGCAGAGGCCCTTCCCCTTCTGATTAAAAGGAAATGATCAGCCCTTTACGACCTTTGTCCCCATATCACCATAAACTGCGTCATAGAGGTTCTCCGGATCTGTTACGATTCCTGTATTGCCGCTTGTTCTGACGAAGTCTGTGAGCGCCTGGATCTTCGGAAGCATAGAGCCGGGTGCGAAGTGGCCCTCTCCCATATACTTCTCCGCTTCAGCTACTGTCATCTCGTCGAGGGTCTTCTGATCGGGCTTGCCGTAGTTGAGACATACCTTCGGCACCGCTGTCGATATCACGAACATGTCGGCATTGAGGTCCTTTGCAAGCATTGCTGCTGCAAGGTCCTTGTCGATGACAGCTTCCCGCCCCGAGAGTGTGCCGTCCTGAGCCTTGACGACGGGAATACCGCCGCCGCCTGCCGCGATGACGATGATACCGTTATCGAGGAGGCACTTTATAGTCTCGAGTTCTATGATAGATACCGGTTTGGGAGATGCAACAACCCTTCTCCAGCCTCTTCCTGCGTCCTCTACGACACTCCAGTTGTCCTTCTCCTTATGCTCGAGAGCAACCTCTTCGCTCATGAAGGATCCGATGGGCTTTGTGGGCTTCCTGAATGACGGGTCGTCATCCCTGACCTCGACCTGTGTCACGACTGTCGCGATGTTCTTCCTTATGCCGTCCCTGGCCATCTGGTTGTCGAGAGCCATCTGGAGCTGGTAGCCGATTGCACCCTGCGTGTCGGCAACACAGCTGTCGAGGGGAACGCTGTGAAGCTCGGAGGATGCTATCTCGGCTCTGCGGAGGATGTATCCGACCTGGGGTCCGTTGCCGTGTGCGATCACGACCCTGTTGCCTGCCTTCACAAGACGTGCAATGTGCATTGCAGTCTTGTTGGCCGCATCATACTGTGACCTTACCGTCACATGCTTACTATCTTCAATTAAAGAATTACCGCCGATTGCGATAACAATGAGTTTTCCGTCCATTTCATAACTTCCTTTATGGAGAGAATAACACAACTGCAACAAAATGCAACACTTTTAAGGGGCCTTTATGGTTATTTTGAGTTTTTTCCCCCGCCGGCCCGACGTTTGTCCCTTTTTATGTTATATTTGTCTGTGAACAGCAAGGATAATGAAAATGGAAGACAAGTTTTCAACAGACACAATAACTGAAATACCGGTGCTCCCTCTTTTAAAGAGACCTCTCTTTCCCGAGACTCTCACGACGCTCATGATAGCACGCCCGTCCGATCTGAGGACCGTGAACTGGGCGCTCGAGCATGACGGCTATTTTCTCGCCGTGCTGCAGGAGACCGAAGACGAGAAATCCCTCAGACAGGTCGGAACACTCGTTAAGATAACGAAATACATCAAACTGCCGAACTCCTGCATCCACCTCTTCACCACTACGATAAAGAGAGTGAAGGTAACACGCTACATCTACGGGGACGTGCCGGTATTCGCAGACGGCGAGGTACTGAAGGATAAAGCAGTATCGGCAAAGATCATCCAGCCCTATACGAGGGTCCTCAAGGACCTTGTAACGTCGCTGGGAAACACCAGCGTCTTCAATCTGACGACGGAGATCAACATCGCGAATTTCGACAGTGCGGAAGCCGTATGCTGGTACGCCGCATCGGCGCTTGCCTCCGCTCCGAAGGATTTCCTGCAGGAGATTCTCGAGGAGACCGACACGAGAAAGAGGATAACCACCCTCACATCCTACATTGCAGGCGAGAAGGAGGTTCTCGAGAAGGAGGAGCAGGTCAAGCAGGAGTACATCGAACGCGTCAAGATGAGAAACAAGGAGGCCATCCTCAAGGAGCAGATCAAGGCCCTCAACGGAGAGCTGAATGCACTCCACGGCGGCGCTCCGATCGACCCCAAGAAAGCAAAGAAGGGCGACATCTTCGAACGTGCGGCGGCCAAGGAGCTTCCGCCCCAGTACAGGGAAGCTGTCGACAAGGAGCTTGAAAAGCTCTCCTATCTCGATACGATGAACCCCGAGTACATGCTCACGAAGCTCTACATCGAGACAATTCTCGAACTCCCCTTCTCTTTCACAGACGAGGCTCCCTCCTACTCAATAGTCAAGGTGAAGGAACAGCTTGAAAAGGACCACTACGGGATGAAGGAGGTCAAGGAGAGGATAGTCGAATTCCTCGCATCGCGCCTCAAGGCACAGAACAGCAAGGGTGCCGTAATCTGCCTCGCAGGCCCTCCGGGGGTCGGTAAGACAAGTGTCGGCTCCTCGATAGCAAAGGCCCTCGGACGCAGCTTCTACCGTTTCTCCGTCGGAGGCATGAGAGACGAGGCGGAGATCAAGGGACACAGACGCACATATGTCGGCGCAATGCCGGGTAAGCTCATACAGGCTGTAAAGAGTGTCGGCGTCACAGATCCCGTCATCCTCATAGACGAGATCGACAAGATGGGACAGAGCTACAACGGAGATCCTGCAAGTGCCCTCCTCGAGGTTCTCGATCCCGAGCAGAACGTCAACTACAGGGACTTCTACCTCGACCTTCCCTATGATCTTTCGAAGGTTCTCTTCATCGTCACGGCAAACGATCTCTCGCGCATCCCGCGCCCCCTCTTCGACAGGATGGAAATCATCGAGATGAGCGGCTACACGCCGATGGAGAAACTCCATATAGGTAAGGAATACCTCGTGCCCGACCTTCTGAAGAAGAACGGACTGACAAAAAAAGAGATAAGGTTCGATGACAGGGCCCTCTCTCTCATTGCTGAGGAATACGCAAGAGAGGCGGGAGTAAGACAGTTCAAGAACGAGATAGACAAGGTCATGAGAAAGGTCGCATTGAAGATTCTCGAGACTCCCGAGGAGGAGAGAAAGACGGAGAGGATCACGACAAAGGACCTCAAGACATACCTCGGACTTCCGCCCTTCCCGAGCGACAGGATAGTCGTTGCGGACACCGTCGGCATGGCCATGGGACTTGCATGGACTGCATTCGGCGGCGATGTAATTCCCGTCGAGGCTGTGGCCATCCCCGAGAAAGGCGACCTCAAGGTCACCGGGCAGCTGGGGGACGTCATGAAGGAGTCTGTCTCCATAGCATGGTCGACTGTGAGGCACGAGGCATGGCTGAGGGGACTCGATATGAAGTTCTTCCAGAAGAACTCCGTTCATCTCCACTGCCCCGAAGGTGCTGTCCCGAAGGACGGTCCGAGTGCGGGTATCACACTATTCTCGGCACTCTGGAGCATGTACAGGGGATTACCGGTGAAGGAGAAGCTTGCCATGACGGGAGAACTCACCCTTACGGGCAAGGTCGAGGCAATAGGAGGCCTGAAGGAGAAGATTCTCGGAGCAAGACGCAACTCTATCAGGGAGATCATCATCCCCTATGACAACATAAGGGACCTCGAGAAGCTCGATGCGGAGGTGAAGGGAGATGTCGTCTTCCATACGGCGAAGACCATACTCGACGTCATCGCAATCGCATTCCCATCCGAGACGACAGAGAGGCTCAGCGCGGATGAGCTCGAGAAGCTCTCCGAGAAGAACAACGTGAAGGAAGAGGAGGAGAAGGAAGCTCAGCTTGCCCTCCAGGCCGAGGCATTCTCGAAGGCGTTCAGAACATGGCAATAGAACTTCTCTCCCCGGCGGGTAACTACGAAAAACTGGAGACGGCATTCGGCTACGGTGCAGATGCTGCATACATGGGACTTACGAAGTTCTCGCTCAGGGCAAATGCGGACAACTTCCCCTCCGACGAGCTGGAGAAGGTCAGAAGAATAAAGGAGAAAAGCGGCAAGAAGCTCTACTGCACGATGAACATCCTCTTCAAGGAGCGACAGATAGAGGAGCTTGAGAGCATGAAGGACGAGATCACTCTCTGGCCCTTCGACGCATTCATCGTCAGCGACATAGGGACAGTCCCCTTCTTCCAAAAGTATTTCCCCGAAAAAGAGCTCCATCTCTCGACACAGGCGAGCTGTCTCAACAGCTCAAGCGCGAAGATGTACAGAGATATGGGATTCAAAAGAATCATCCTCGGACGGGAAGCCTCCCTTGACGATATAAAGAGGATAAAGGACAAGGTTCCCGAGATCGAGCTCGAGGCCTTCGTCCACGGTGCAATGTGTATGGCGTACTCGGGGCGGTGCATACTATCTTCTTCTCTTGCAGGACGCTCCGCAAACAGGGGCGACTGCGCTCATACATGCCGCTGGAACTACCGCCTCCATTACGCAATCGAAGAGGAGGAACGAAAAGGTGTCTACTTCCCTGTCGAAGAGAGGGACGGCTATACGGCCATTCTCTCCTCGAGGGACCTTTGCATGATCGATCACATAGACGATCTCAAGGCCGCAGGGCTCGATTCACTCAAGATCGAAGGCCGTATGAAGAGCATATACTACGTTGCCGTAGTAACCCGTGCCTACCGCAAGGCAATCGACAATGATCCGGATCTCGAGAGATACAAGCGTGACATATTCGACGTCTCGCACCGCGAGTTCACGACAGGCTTCTTCTACTCCTCCGGCCCCTTCGAGACGAAGAAGGAGGACGATGTCTCGCGTCCTACAAGCTACGGATACGAGCGCAACTACACATTTCTCGGCTCCATCGGAGAGGAGAAGGAAAAAGGTGTGTGGGAGATAAGGTGCCGCAATCACATCGCACGAGGCGACGAGCTGGAGTTCATAGGGCCCGATGTTCCGCTTCTGAAGGAAAGAAGCTGCACTCTCCTCGACGAAAACGGCTTTCCTCTTCTCCGGCTCGACCATATGAAGAAGGGTTATATAAAGACAACGCTCCCGTTGAAGGAAGGCTATATAATCCGTAAGCTCTCCGACACTAAATATATCTGAGGCGCCTGCAAATGAAGAAGACAACAATATTACTGATCATGCTCACCCTCATATCATCCCTGCTCTTTTCTTATACGGACAGCTATGCAGAGTACAACGACAATCTCGAGTGGCAGGCCTTCATACGTGCCGTCAAATGCAACGACAGCGTCTCTGAAGTCGAAAGCCTCTACAGAAAATATCTCTCGGGAAATCTGAGTGCGGAGGAGAGAGCGAGAGCGGAATACAACATGGTGCGTTACCTCGTCGACAACGACAGGAAGGACGAGGCTGAGAAGCACCTCGAGCTCGACAGGGCCGCCGTCGACGAGATGGAGGGCCGGAGCGACATCCTCGCCCTCATAAGCCGCTGTGATTACTCATCGGCTTCCTATTACATATCGAAGGACATGTTCAAGGGAATGGAGAACTCATCCATGACCAAGGAGCTCTACGCGTCCCACAGCGACGAGATCTACGTCGTATTGATGAATGCCTGGAGACTCATCTACACGCCCCAGATAGCAGGAGGCTCGAACAAGAACGCCATAAAGGAGCTTCTTCCCCTCCTCGAGGAGAGGACGAAAATGTCGGAGAGCGACCTCTACTCGCTCTACGGAGCACTCGCGACTGCATACTACAACAGAAAGGACTATTCGTCGGCGAAGGAATACCTCGCCCTTGCCCTGGACATCTACCACGGTGAGCCGACCATTCTTGAACTGAAGGAGAAACTGAGTAAAAAGTGAAGATCTTCCTGACTGTAATAATGTACATGAGCGCAGTCTTCGGCGGCTGGCTCCTCTTATGCACTGCACTCAACGGAATACGGTTCTTCCGGATCAACAGGAGGGCGGAGAAATACAAGCTGAAACACAGTCCTCTCGTTTCAGTCATAATACCGGCAAGGAACGAGGAGAGGAACCTCGGCGTCCTGCTGCAGTCGATGCTCGATCAGGAGTACAGGAACATCGAGATCCTCGTCATTGACGACCGCTCTACAGACAGGACGTGGGAGATAATCGAGGAGTTCGAGAAGAAGGATCCCAGGGTCAAAGGCTACAAGACCGGTGAGAAGAGATACATGACGCACGGCAAGATGAACGCCCTTCTCAATCTCATACCCCATGCAAAGGGAGAATACCTCCTATGCACCGATGCCGACACGACACACCGCTCGAAGAGCGTCCTTACGGCCCTCAAGATAATGGAGGGGGACGGGCTCGACATACTCTCGGGCTTTCCCGCCGAGTATTCGAAGTCCTATTTTGCACGCACCATAACTGCCAGCATGGTCTTCTCCAACGTATGCATCCCCCACTTCATCTTCAATGCATTGAAGGTATCGTCATTCGCAATCGGAATCGGACAGTTCATAATGATGAAGAAGAGCTCATACGACGAAGTTGGCGGCTACGAGGCTGTGGGTGACCAGATATGCGACGACATCGGCATAATAAAAGCCTTCCTGAAGAAGAAAAAGAAGTACGAATTCACAACCCTCAGCAGTAACGTCTGCTGCAGGATGTACGATACGGGTGGAGAGGCTTTCAGGGGCATCGAGCGCTCTCTTGCCGGAGTATTCGAGCCGACAGTCTGGATGTTCTCACTCCTCATCCTCGCAGTCATCTTTCTCTCTCTCGTATCGTTTGCGCCACTGCTGACGCCGCTCTATATAATATGGGGGGAATACGGTCTCCTCTACATCACCCTTGCGGGGTGGCTTGGCACCAACATAAGCTGGTATTTTGCATGCCGGCGCCTGAAATTCCGGATCTCGACAAGTCTCTCCGGCTCGTTGTCGATAACGCTCATATGCGTCATGTATCTGCACTGTGTATACACCAGGCTGAGAGGAAAGAAGTTCATATGGAAGGGAGAAGCGGTCTGAAGGCCG
>CAVACS010000105.1:0-3565 GCA_963587105.1 Anaerovoracaceae bacterium
AAAGAGACTGGAAGGATTATTTGCAATGGATGTAAAAACACGAAGAGAGCCGTGGCGGTTGATACTACAGCCTCTGGACGAAAATATGCAGCCGTTCGTTCCATGTAATATCGACAGAATAGCTGCATTTGTGAAGATAATAGAAATAAAGGAGATAAGCAAACACTATGAGTAACTATCTTAGATATAAAAACAAAATGACCTTTCATCCCGGGTATTTCATCGAAGACTTCATCAATTTTTACGGAATTACACAAAAAGATTTTGCCGACCGAGTAGGTACTACTCCAAAAAATCTCTGCCTCCTCATCAAAGGAGATCAGGCACTCACAATGGATATGGCAAAAAAACTCTCTTCTGTGACGAATATGAGTGTCGAAATGTGGATGAATATCCAAAGAAGTTTTGATGAAATGAAAGAGGCAATCGATGATGAAAACCGTATTAATATAGAGGATGAGGTTGCCTCCGACATAAGTTACAGCGATTTACATTCAACATATGCTCTTGCCGATCTGCCGAGGAAGAAGAATGAGCAGAAAACCGAAGTCAGACACTCCCTAGGATACTCGAATCTTGCCTCTCTGAGCCAGGTTCCTCTAGGTGCCTGCTGCAGTCGATCAAAGAATTTAACACAGAAGAATATAGTCAGATCTAATATCATGATTATCTTTGCTGAGAATGCCGCGATAAAGACAGAAACACCTTCCTTCAACAGAGCCGGAATAGACAGAACAGTCGAGTATGCCCTGACACAGACCACAAACTACGACGGGCTTTACTCTGCACTTCAGGAGGCATTCAAAAAGATTGGAATCGCATTCTTCGTGCTGCCGAATCTTCCGGGCTCGAAGCTTAGAGGTGCGACAAAGAGGATGAAAAGGAAGGTTATGCTCATGGTCAACAACACAATGAAGACCGTCGATACATTCTACTTCACACTCCTGCACGAAATCGCACACATCAAGAACAAGGACTGGGGAGCATCGATGGAGGAGGATGAAGGAGAGGCAGAAGAGAGAGCCAACAGGTATGCCGAAGATATGCTTATACCACCTGAAAAGTACAGAGAGTTCTTCCTGAAGCGCTGTTACGACAGAGAAAGCATCATAGAATTCGCCTCCTCGATAGGCCGTGATCCCGGTATTGTTGTTGCACGCCTCCAGAAGGACAACGTCGTCAGATATGACGATAACGAGCTGAATGCTCTCAAGCACACATTCCTTGTCGAACAGGATACATCGATCTGTATTGCCCCGTTTGACGTCGATCTCAAGGAGGCCCTGGGGTGATTGAGGAGAGGTCTTCCTCACCCCGGCAGTTATTTTCATATCCATTCGATAATAAACTTTGGAAAAATACGACTTTTTTCAATAAAGCTATTGTCAATACCCCCAAATTATGAAAAATAACCCTAGCATGCTTTGACGGGTGCAGTTTGCACCTCATGTGTCCGGGTTTCCGGCATTATTTTTTGGGGGAAAAGATTTCTTTTCCAAAGGGTTATGCCCATGATTGAACTTAGGCATTTAAGAAAGGAGTTCGATGACTGCTGTCCCCTCGAAGACATCAACGTTACCATCAACAGCGGCGACGTAATCGCAGTAATCGGCCCCAGCGGCACAGGCAAGAGCACCCTGTTGAGATGTATCAATATGCTCGAAGAGCCTACCAGCGGTCAGATCCTCGTCGACGGCGAAGACATCACGGCAAAGGGCTGTGATCTCAACGAAGTGAGAAAGAAGATGGGAATGGTTTTCCAGTCCTTCAACCTCTTCATGCACCAGACAGTCATCGAGAACATCATGAATCCGCAGATCACCCTCCTCAAGAGAGGAAGGCAGGAAGCCTACGACAAGGCTATGGAGCTTTTGACAAGCGTCGGTCTTGCAACGAAGGTCTTCTCCTACCCTGATGAACTCTCCGGCGGTCAGAGACAGCGTGTGGCAATTGCAAGAGCACTCGCAATGGATCCGGAGATCATCCTCTTCGACGAGCCTACTTCGGCACTCGATCCCTCGATGATCGGGGAAGTACAGTCGGTAATCAAGATGCTTGCAAAGAGCGGGCGTACGATGATGATCGTCACGCACGAGATGGACTTCGCACGTAAAATCTCGAACAGGATCTTCTTCATGGACGAAGGAGGAATCTACGAGGAGGGAACTCCGAAGGAGATCTTCGACCATCCGCAGAAGGAGAAGACAAGACGCTTCATACAGCGTCTGACAACACTGCGCTACAAGATCGAGTCCACATCATTCGACGTCGAAGCAATGAACGAAGAGCTCCAGCTCTACGGTGAGAAGCTCCTCATCGAAAGCGAGAGACTGAGTAAGCTCAGCATCGCACTCGAGGAAATCTGCATCAACAACATCGCAGCCTATGAAGATAACCCCGATATAATCGCACAGGTGGAATACTCGGAGAAGAGCGACACGCTCTCTCTCTTCATCAAGTACAAGGGCGAACCTGCGGAGGCTGTGAAGAGCGACAACGAGCTCTTCTTATCCGTCCTTGCGGACAAGACGACGACTATCAGGGAATACACAATGCCCGATCCCGACGGCTATGTAAACCGTCTTGACCTGAGCTTCGGCTGGGTGGAGGAGTGATTGCATGAAAAAGACACGAATACTTACAATACTGCTCCTTTTTATCTTCATCATTTCGTCTCTCTCGGCAGCAAAATATACGAAGGACACACCGATAGAGGAACTCAACGGAAAGAACATCGCAGTACAGACAGCGGTCCTGTACGAGGAGCTCATCCGTGACAAGGTTCCCGATACGACGTTCCAGTACTACACGATGCCGAACGACATGATCTACGCCCTTACATCGGGTAAGGTCGATGCCTACCTCATCGAAGGCGTCAGCTACGGCATACAGAAGGCAAACCATCCGGAACTCGAGACGCTTGACGAGGCTGCAGGTTACATCAACGCAACATGCATCATCGGCAACAATGACAAGCAGGAAAGGCTTCTGAGAGAGCTCAACGAGTTCATAGCAACATGTAAGGACGACGGCACATCCGACTACCTCTACGACTACTGGATAAACAACTTCGACCCCGAAACAAGCACATTCTCGCTTGACCCGTTCACCGGCGAAAACGGAGAGATCTCGATCGCAGTCGAAGGAGGCTACGAGCCCTTCTCGTTCGTATCGAACGGAAATCTCTCGGGCTACGACGTCGAGTTCATCTCCCGGTTCTGCCTCGCATACGGCTATCAGCCGGTATTCTACGAGGTTCCGTTCGAGGCCATCGCCCCCGGCGTCGAGACCGGTAAATATGATATAGGAATGAACATAGTCGTGAGCGAAGAGCGTAACGAGACAGGAACGCTTTCCGACGTCTACTACACTACCCCGATCAACCTCGTCGTAATCGGAGAGGAGACGAGCACCTTCACCTTCTTCGAGAAGCTTGCATCCTCCTTCAACAAGACATTCATCCGTGAAAGCAGATGGAAGCTCTTCCTGCAGGGTGCGGGAGTCACCGTTCTCATCACTATCTGCTCGATACTTCTCGGCACTCTTCTCGGCTTCTGTATCTACC
>CAVACS010000105.1:3575-8348 GCA_963587105.1 Anaerovoracaceae bacterium
TCGGATTCGGTATCTACCTCTCGTGCAGACACGGAGACCCTGTGGCCAACAGCATAAACAACTTCTACAACTGGCTTATAGAGGGAATGCCGACAGTACTCCTGTTGATGATTCTCTATTACATCGTCTTCGGCTCCTCGAGACTCAGCGGCATGTGGGTGTCGGTAGTGGGCTTCACGCTCATCTTCTCCTGCTCGATGTACGACATGCTCTGTGTAGGATGCAAGGCGGTGCCCGACGGACAGCTTGAGGCTGCGAAGGCTCTCGGCTACACGGACAGCCAGTCATTCTTCAAGATACTGCTTCCGCAGGCTGCACAGCACTTCCTCCCCATCTACCGTAATGATATCGTGACGCTCATCAAGGAATCCAGCGTCGTCGGTTACATTGCCGTTCTGGACCTTACGAAGATATCTGACCTGGTGAGAAGCCGCACATACGAGGCGTTCTTCCCTCTCATAGCGACAGCCGTGATCTACTTCGTGATCGCAGCCATCATGACCGAGATAGTGAAGAAGGTTGAAATCAGGATAGATCCCAAGAAGAGAAGCGAGGAGAAGATTCTCGCCGGCATCAAACAGTGGGAATAAGAGAGAGGCTCCGGGCAACCGGAGCTTCTTTATTTCAGAAGATCCTCAATCGGACAGCAGAATACCCGGCTCAGGCTGTAAAGAGTTTCGCCACTGGATTTTGAGATCTCGAGTTTTCCCTGTTCATACGCCTTCAACGCCCTTTCCGAGACACCACTGAGTAAGGCAAGCTTCCTCTGACTCAGTCCCAGCGCCTTACGCTTTTCCCTGAGAGGACTCTGCGGCCTGATTCTGTCCATGACGATCATGGATAGCCGGGAAATATCCTCCTCATGGAAGGGAAAATAATAGTCCCTGAGTGTTGAAGCAGGAACAACAGATATAATGTGACTGTAACTTAATGCGCTGTACCACTGAACATAGGCTAATATCCATCCCGTCCAGTATTCGGGTGTAGCTTCTTCTGATAGTTCATATTCCCTATGCTTTCTTTCAACGAGAAGGGAGAGTATCTCGAGAGACGATTTCCCTTCAGAAATGGTCGGAGATGCCGTTTCGAACGATCTGACAACATCGGTATTCGTTACGAAGATGGAAGCAAACTCATCTATATCGATACCTTCATAGTTGACGGCTATCTCAAACATCTCTCCGAGCTTCCTTTTTGTTCCTTCAAGAGCGTCCTCACTGTAAGCGCGGATCATTTTTATCGATGCCTCCCCTCATTATGTCCACAAGATAGATATCATCTTTTCTGAATCCTCCGGTCTTATCAGAGAGGAAACTCCTTCTCGCCATCCCTGTTGTTCACGTTGACAGCCGTTCTTCTTTCAAGATGATCATCGTCGGAGCCGGCCGGCATGCATCGGAGTTTCACTAGAGTGCTTTCTCTGTCAGCTCCGCACTCAGCATTCAGAAAAGAGTTTCTTCAGACGCTGAAGGACGCCGTCGAAAGCTTTATCCCGAAGTAACCCTGAAGGTTGGAGAAGGTATCGCCAGAGCTGTTCCTGTAGTTCCATCTGTACGAATAAGCCAGACCTCCCGAGAGGGAGAGGAATGAGAGGAGCTGCATCTCCCCTTCGGCCTTTACAACGAATGTGTGCTCGACAGTACCGTAGAGGGGAAGCCTGTTCACATTGGCCACGTCATCAATGCCGTAGAAGGTGTAGTTTAAAGGGTTGGTTCCCCTTCCTTTCTCCCCGTGTGCCATATAGAAGAGTGACCCCGATACTGAAAAGCCGTAGGGAACACGGTATGTTCCTCCGAGAGAAACGACGACATTGTCAGGGCCGTACTTATATCCCGAATAGGACATATCATTAGAGCTCTCGAGCTCCCTGTGGTAGCCGACAAGCCAGTCCTGCGACCAGCATCTGCTGCTATCGTTGACAGTCTGGACGACGTTGCCGACCCCGTCATAGTACTTGCTGTTGAGGTACATGCCAGCCATCGCATAGACGACTTCTCCGTAGAGATTGAGAATCCCGCTGCCATTTATAATGTCACTGTAACTGATATTAAATAATCCTGCGAAGGTATTGGGCTCTGTATAATCGAAGTCGTGGATGTACTCGTCGCTCTCCCCGGGGAGCTGAAGCTGATCCATAGTCACCTGGAAATAGATATTCCACTTCCTTGCAAAGGTCCACGAGAGGTCGATGGAAATCATGTTGTTAGCCTCAAGCGTGGAATACTTATGACTCTCCCCGTTTTCATGGAAGTTGTACATGTTATGCAAAAATATGAAGGGATTGAGGTACCTGATATCGAAGGAAGCGGTAGTATCGAGAAGAGTAACAAAGGCAAGGGATAGCTTGAGGCGGTCGACAAGGACAATCTCATACGATGCCGAGTGCCTGATATTCTTCCACCCGCTGAATGACGAGACTCTCACATCCCACGGGAACTCAATATCAGTGCCGTGTGATGAATCGAACGAGGTGAGAGTAAGGAAGACGGAACTCGACTTCGAGTAGAATCCTGCCTTCATGAAATCCTGATAGTCGTAGTTATCCCCGACAGCGGTATTGCCGGTATAGCCCTCGCCGAGGGAAACACGGCTTCGTGCAACAATGAGACTGAGTCCTCCAGAGCCCAGCGACACTCCTCCGTCGAACGGAAAGTTCTGGTTGATGATATTACCGACAAACGAGAAATGGATATTCTTGTTCCATACATTCTCATCGGGTGGATTCGACTTCTGGCGGAACGAGAATCTGAGCCTGGCGTAGAAGTTGTCCCGGATGGTATTCTCGAGTATCAGGGAGAAGAGGCTCTCCCGCTCACTGTGACTTCTCACAAACCAGTCGCCGTCCGTATTCCATGTATCGGCACCGTATGGACGTGAAGTCTGGACATACATCTCGGGAGAAAGCTCACCGTTGAGGCTGATAGAGCCCAGTTCATCAGAGTAGAACGGACTCTCCTCATTGAGCACAGCCTTAATAGAATCGAGCACAGCGTTATCGCTGTCGATATGCCTTTCGGCTCTTTTAAGGGCCAGAAGGAGCTGCGACGCTGTCACAGGCCCATTCGACGTCGGCCCGGATACACCCGCCCAGTGACAGATCTCGTTCACAGTCTGCCATTCGTCGGATGCAACAGGATAGTATTTCTGAGAGGGAGATGCAGTAAGAGGCAATGCAATAAGAAGCAGAAACAGAGCAAAAACAACAAAAGCTTTCTTCATATTCCACGCCTCCTCGACTGTGAAATAAGTTAATAAGAAAAAAGGATTTCAGCCAGTACAAAAACTCCAAACTCCACAAAGATACACAAAAATGTCGAGTGAGAGGACAGAGAGCTGCAACTGACCTGAATCGTCCAACCAGATCTCAGCTTGCTTCCATCATAAAACCCGGTCATCAAGAAGTAATTGACATCATAATCGACGCTCATGATGAGATAGTTCAACTCCGGGGGATGACAGAGGAGAAACTCAACACCTGCCTCAAGGAAGAACAAAGAGGTCACAACAACATACTGCAGCCTTTTCTGTTTCCTGCCATTGAACTGATGATACTTCAGGTCAAACCTGTCAGGTCAACTTTGTATATGAAGGTGTCCCTTTCATCATTTCTTATGAATGCGGCCATATATACCGGAAGATAGACAATTCTGCCGACAACCTTCACATTGTCATTCGTCAGCACAATAGCTTTCCTGAAATCATACGCCTCATTCTCCATGACATTTCTGAGGGCATTATGGCGGTGATAGTCCTTCCCGGATTTCACTTCAATCGGGAGTATCGAATCATTGATTCTTACAACAAAATCAATCTCCCCCTGTTTCTTGCTGTTGAAATAGTAGAGATTGAGGCCCTTGGAATACAGTTCCTCGGCAACTGCATTCTCGTAGATGCATCCATAGTTGATTTTGTCATCTCCACGAAGGATCATGGCCTGTATACCGCGGGCATACTGACAGGCGAGGAGACCGACATCATTTGAAAAAAACTTGAAAAGATTACGCTGCTTATTCAGTTCAAGTGGTTCCGCAGGTTCTTCAACATTAAAAACAGGAAGAGCTATCCCTGCCGTTGAAAGCCAGAGGAAGCTCTCTTCATAGCTGCTGAATTTCTTATTTTCATTCAGATTCTTAAGTATGAATCTCTTGTTCGGATTATTAAGTTCGGAAGGGATGATTTCAAAGATATCCTTGATGAAAAGATTGTTTTCCCCCACATGCCTGGCAATATCTTTACGGTATGTGCCGAGTATGAACTCCTGATAATCCAGAACCTTATTCAAATCGAATGTATCCAGATATATCTGAACTGCTCCCGGCATACCTCCGACTACCAGATAAAGTCTGAAAAGGCTCATGAGCTTTTCATGGAGATACGGCTCAAGAGGCATGGACTTGTCGTATGCATCCTTCAAAGTTGTCACGAGGCTTTCATTGAGGCCGTTGGCAAGGAAGAATTCCTCAATCGAAAGGGGATACATCGTCATTATTGTAAGATATCCGACAGGCACAGACCTCATTTCCTTCAGCTCGACACCCAGAAGAGAACCGCTGAGAATATACTTGTACCTGCCGTCGTCGACAAGAAACTTGATCGCCGTGATGATATCAGGCATCAGCTGGACTTCATCAATGAAAATCAGGGTGTTACCTTTTTCAAGAGGGACATCCAGCAGCGAAGTCAGACGCGTGAGAAGATCTTTGGTATCTCTGAAGCCTTCGAGCGTCTTTACGGCTTCCTTATTCTCGAAGAGGTTGATCTCGGCAAAGTTTT
>CAVACS010000106.1:0-8161 GCA_963587105.1 Anaerovoracaceae bacterium
ACGGTCCGTGTTTAAACAGTTCTGATGGGTACAGGGTGATGCGGACGAGAAACCTCCCGTAACATTGGCGAAGGACGCCGGAGCTCGACTCCGTTACCGCAGGAGAAGCGGGCCTTAAAGGCGTTTATCTCCACTCCAGAACGGCTCAGTTCGAGCTGTTTCCGGAGGTATTTTTAAGTTTTAGTCAGCTCCTCCCACAGGACAAGTCCCGGGGTTTCCGCTGACAAGGAGTTTAACAATGAACCCGATAAGAAAGGGCCTTTCCTGGCTTAAGGATTATTTCTCCGTCGTCGGAAAGGCACTGGGGAAAATCGGCAGTGACAACATTTCGATTCTCGCTTCCGGCATGGTCTATTCGACGCTCGTCGCCATCGTACCCTGCGTGACATTCCTTTCGGCATTCCTGACAGGCCTCGGGGGAACGGAGAACTTCATGCTCGTCGTCGGTGACTGGCTGAGGGAGACATTCGGAGAGACGGAGGGAACCTTCGTTCTGGAGAAGGTGACTCTCTTCAGCCGCAACGCAATGTCGCTCGGAATATTCGGTCTCGTCTTCTTTGTGATATCTGCGTCTCTCCTGGCTGTCCAGATAGACACCATAATCAACAACATATTCCGATCCCATCATCCGGGAGGCGGAATGAAGCGCTACGGCAAGATAATCATCTTCATCATAGTCATGACAGTCTTCGTCGCATTCTCGCTCTCCCTTTCGGAAGCAGTCAAGAACGACGTCTATTCACGTATAGGGGCTGGCAGCAGCAGAGGCACCTTCGCCCTTGTAATGAAGGAGGGCGGACAGTACTGCGTCATGTTCCTTCTTTTCCTGTTTCTCCTCTACTATGTGCCGAACGTCAAGGTGAAGTTTTCGGCAGCGGCCGCAGGCTCGCTCTTCGGAACGATCGTGATGACCATTTTCTACCAGATATTCACACACCTTATAATATCGAGTGTGAAGTTCTCGGTCATCTACGGCTCCCTTGCCGCCATTCTTCTCGTCCTCTTCTACTGCTATGTGGTCTGGTACATAATAATCCTTACCGCAGAGACGACCTTCATCTACCAGTTCAGGCCGGAGAAGGATTCGTACGACGACTCCATTCTCACCCCCGAGAGGGAGATCGACGAAGGAATGAGAGTTCTCGTGGAGGCTGCAAGGAGCTTTGAAAAGGGAGAAGGGGGAATCAGCGCATTCAAGGCCTCCTCGAGAGCCGGCGTCATCTATTTCAGGACTACCACGTACCTGAAGCTTCTTGCAGCTAACGGCTTTATAAAGGAGCTGACAACATCGGAGTACATACTCGCCAGGCCCTCCTCGGAGATAAAGCTCTCGGATGTGGTAACGGCACTCTTTACAGGTGACGGACTTGACGAGACATCTCTCCTCCGCACTTTCTACACGTCGGGAATCAAGGCTCTCGAGGGTCTGACGCTTGCCGACATTCTCAAGAGGAACGCATGATACTGGACAGATTCACAGAGGAAATACTGACTCCTGACATCAGCCAGAACATTCCCCATCCTGAGAAGGGTGTCATCGGGAAGAGGAATGTCGAGGAAATCGAGATACGCCTCATAAGGGACGGCGTCCCCTCAGGCTTCAACTCCGTCGTCACCATCCCCTGGGCACTATGCGCCCTCAGAAACGGTAAGTATATCTTTGCAGTCTCCATCGAACGCGAGGACCTGAGAGAGATAGCACGCATGACAGGAATGAGCGTGAAGACGCTCCTGGTGGAATACGGCGTGAAGAACTATCTTCTGCCTCCGACAGTTGTAATGTACGGAGGCGGCGTGAGGGAGGAGATCGGACGCTTTACCCTCCCTCTCGAAGAAGAGGGTGTAAGAAGATACCTCAACGAGGCACTCCTTGATGCACTCGACCTCATCGAGGAAGACGATGAATAGAATATCCGTCGGACTCATCGGCGACGGTCTCTCCTCTTACATGCACGCCCGTGCCGTCAGCTCATCAGAGCACTTTGTGCTCTCATCCATTGCTCCGAAGAGCATCGAGAAGGGCCGTGAGATCATGAGGATACACAGTATCCCCCACATCGACAGGGATCCTGAATACCTTCTCGAGAGAGATGATATCGACGCCGTTGTGATCGCACTCCCGACAGAGCTTCATATGCGCTCTCTAGAGTATGCGGAGGAGTACGACAAGATCGTCATCATCGAAAGTCCCGTGACACTCTCTCTCATCGAGGGTGAGGAGATCTACAGAAAGGTGAGGGACGAAGGCACTTTCCTCTTCAATGCAAACCCCTATCTCTACGCTCCCTCTCTTATTCATTTTGAGAGGAGCTCCTTTCATACCTTCTCGCTCTCGTTCTCGTCACTCTATCTCAGAAAAAGCGAAATGCTCCATATAGCCCTCGAGACCCTTGTCAGAGCCTTCGGTCGCATCAATGCACTCGTGGATGCCGGAGAGGGGGAGTACGGAGCTGTGCTTGAAAGAGGAGAGGGAACGATCACGCTTCAGAGGAGGGCCGATTCATACGGCCTTACACTCAAAGCTGGAGAGAGGGCCCTTTTCGAGAGCAGCGGGTATTACACTTTTCTTCCCGACTTCTATAGATCTGTCTTCCACACACTCGAAAGCGGAGGAACGAGCGAGGAGGGCTTCTTCTGCACACTTGAAGCTCTGAGGGCAGAAGCCTCCCTCCCGGAAACCCTTTCCTGATGTCAACTCTCCGTTTTCAAGCTATAATTGAGCTGAGGCGGCAGATGGACAGACGCACAATAGACTACTACGACAGAAACAGCACATCTTATTCCGATTCTACAGAGCCTTATCTTGTCCGAGCTTCTCTCGATGAGTTTCTATCTCACATGAAAAAGGGGGCGAGGATACTTGACTGCGGCTGCGGCTGCGGTCGCGACAGCAGATATTTTCTCTCCCTCGGCTACAGTGTCGACATGATAGATGCCAGCAAAGCTATGTGCCGTATTGCAGGTGAATACACGGGAGTTGATGCCGTCCCTATGGACTATATGGATCTCAGGCCGTCCGTCCTCTATTCGGGTATATGGGCACAGGCATCCCTCCTTCATGAAAGGCGTGAGAATCTGAAAAGGGCGTTCACCATCCTCTCGTCGTGCCTCGAAGATGACGGCGTACTCTATGCCTCGTTCCGTTACGGAAATGGAGAGAGACGGGAAGGGGAAAGGTGGTATACCGATATGGATGAGACGTCACTGCCCGGCCTTCTTCCCGGCAGCCTTGTTATCGTGAAGATGTGGCAGACGAGTGATGTCAGACCCGGATACAGTTACAGATGGCTGAATGTCATCCTCAGAAAGGTGAAGAAAGAGGTGACGGGAGCGGGCAGTCTTAAGCGCCGGATGCGAGCGTCCAATGGGATTGAAGAACCTGAATAGTCTGATGATAGTATAATCACGATTTGACTAATCATTATTAGGTTCTCTTTTTCGGGATTCGAGTCTGACGCTGTTTCATACGGCAGGGAGAACGGGGTCTCTCTTGTGAGCGCAGAAGAAATTCTGAGCGGCACATGATCTCTTCTCATGCTTCTCAGACCGAAAGAATTTCCAGAACAATAGATGACTGTGCTGCTGTTTCTACAGGGTTTCAACGGCAAAGGCTTACCGGGAGATCTTTTTACACGATTTGTGTCCGCTTTGCTATTTTGAGAGTCTTTCCCGCTTCAGGTCGGGTTTACAAAAGAAAAGAGGTGCCTTTGAGCACCTCCGAGTCCCCCCTGGTGGACTTGAACCATCGACCAAAAGATTATGAGTCTTCTGCTCTAACCACTGAGCTAAAGGGGGATAAGCCGAATAAATTTAACACAAAACAGTTGGTGTTTCAACTACCGTGGAACGCTTTTTCTCTTCTGTAATTTGAGGTGTAATTAACGGAAAAATGACGTACACTTTCTCAGTAAGGAGATTTCATGAAAAAACTACTCGTTCTTCTTCTTGTTATGTCACTCTCGTTCGCCCTCTTCGCAGGCGATGTCCACTTCGTCTTCGGTGATGTAAAGCAGCATCCCGATATCCTGGCGGGTTTCATCCCGTCATATACGCTTATCGGCGTCGGCTACTATCTGCCGCCATTCATCGAGGGTAACACCACCGATGTGAGGCTGCTCGTCGGAGAAGGTTACACGCAGCGCCTGATGTGGCTGGATGAGACGAGCGGCGAGAACAACTACGACAAAGGCGTATGGGACAAGTCCAGTGCTCTGAGATTCAACGTCTGGCAGAACGAGGTGTCACTGCGTTTCCTCCAGGGCTTTCTGAAGAGCAATGTAGGGGATAAGGACCTTCTGACTCTGACGCTCTCCCTCAACGGACGCTACGAGCGTTATTACTCGTCGTCGAAGTTCCTCTTCATGGAGATCCACGGCAATCTTGATGATGTGATCGATGAAGACTATTCGGGCGGGATCTATCCCGAACTCAACGGACGCAGGGATTTTCTGGGTCTGGAACTGGGCGCTTCTCTCAAGTTCGATATGATGGAGGATACCCTCCATACAAGCGACGGCTTCTGGGCACGCATCGATTTCAAGTACGGACCGGCGGCTCTCAACAGTCTTGCATCGGGACATGCATCCTATCACTCTGTTGTCTTCAATGCTGTCGGGGCAAAGACCCTCTACAACATAAAGAACCAGGGCGGGGCTTCGATGTTCTCCATCTCTGTCGTCGACAGAGCCTATGCATCCTATGCCTCCGGCACTGCCGTTCCGTCATTTGTCAGCGGGCCGGTATCTCTGGGACGTAACGTCAGGGGATTCAATACATATACCTATGGAACGGAGTTCAGCCTGGTCAACAGCTTCGATATCCGCCTCGCGGGACCCGATGTCGGTATCAAGAACATAGCTCCCAGAATCAACTTCTTCATCGACTGCGGCTACGGATGGGGTAAGGTCTTCAATACAGAGCGCAGCGAGAAGAACTTCCTTGCCTCCACCGGTATACAGGCGACGGTCTCCTTCTTCGACTTCATCGATCTCGGATATGAAGTCAACTACATTCTCGTCGACAGGGAGAAGTACACACAGCCGGGAAAAGTCACGACGAACGTGACCTTCTTCCTCGACTTCTGATAAGAGAGCCCGGTTTCCCGGGCTCTTTGAGTTATTTACTCGATATCACAATTCCGCCGACTGAAAGGTATGGCAGTATCGTCGAGCCGTCGCTGACCCTCTCCGAGGAGACGTCATTCACGGCGCCGAGCATTTCAATGATGTTGCCGTTGATCATCGTCTCCGTCACGGCGCCCAAAATGATGCCGTCTTCGATGTAGAAGCTGTTCTTCGCAACTCCCGAGAAATCTCCGTTCACGGCTGGCATGCCTCCGGAGAAGCCTCCGACGAGAAGGCCGCGCTTCGTCTTCGCTATAATCTCGTCGAGTGAGATATCTCCTTCTCTCATGACAATGTCCCGGCTCGAGTTCTTCGTGACATTGTTTCCGGTCTTGTTCGAAGCATAGAGCGAGAGAAGGAAGCTTTTCAGAACGCCGTTTTCAATGATGACTGTGTCCTCTGTACTGAAGCCGTCTGCTGTTATTACCTCTCCGTTTGCTATCCCGCTGTTCGATGACTCGAGCGTGAGTGTGATTCTCTCGTCTGCGATCTTCTCCCCCAGTTTTCCGATAAGCGGACTTACGCCCTGCATGATTGCTGTGTCGGAAAGACTATCTGAAAAGTATTCCAGGAACTGTCCGAGACACGATGGGGTGAATATACAAGTGCCGGTGAACTTCTCTCCGGGAGAGACGGTCTCGAGACTATTTTCGGTACTTATGAGGTCTCTTCTGACAGACCCCAGTTCTATAAATGGCCTATCGAGGGACCTTGTCATGAAGGCTGTGTAGCTTATGCCTGTGGCCTTTTCTCCCTCGTGCGCCGAGAAGCCGAGCCAGCTTTCGTAGAAGCCGCCTTTTGTACGGCAGTCAGTCCCGTTCGAGTTCATATATATCGTGTCATAGTGTGTGTTCTGAGCAACGGTATCCATTACGAGAAGCTTAGGATGGTTCTCCTTTATGTAGTCGAGAAGCTCCTTTATTCGTGAGAAGAAGATCTCCGTACTTCCTTCGTCCCCCCTGTCGATGTCCATCTTTCCGATTGACGGGGCGATGTCGAAGGCCTCGTCCCTGTCTGCAGAGGAGGATGTGAGGACAGCCTCGTCAATCGTCTTCTCCACAGCTTCATCAGATATTTCAGATACTGTCTTCGTTCCCTTTCTGCCGTCAATGAATACGGTGAGGGAGAGGCTCTCCTTGAAGGTTGTCCGGAGGAGGGTGAATGCGCCGTTGGATGCACTGAACTCCTCCATCCTGCTTGTTGTAACTGTGAAAGCCCACTTTTTAACTGTAGTTCCCTGTGAGTTTTTCTATTAACAGTTTGGCTTTGTAATTTCAACCGGACATTTCAGCTTGAAGAACCTCAATAGATCGTTGCTTTTCTTCGTAAATTCGCATGTGATGACTCTATTATCAAACACCTTGCATCTCTGGTTACCAAGAGAGTAAAAGACTCCTTGGGGATTCATTTTGGTATTCTTGAGCTTCTCCTGAAGAACCTTGACAATGACAGAAGCAATGAAAGCGAGAACGAGATGCCCTCTGAATGTCTCCTCTGTCTGAGTCCTTAGCGGTAACATCTTGGTATTGTTCTTACACAAGTCGAAGACCTGTTCAATCTGCTGTCTTGTGTAATATTTAGGAAGTACCTCAGGCACCTTTATCTTCCTTGAAGAGTAAAGCACGAAAAGTCCCTTCGACATCCTTATCCTATGGAGTTCTTCTGTGGAATACCCTTTAGACTTTGCGTTTTCGAAAAACTTGGATGTCTCAATATTCTGCATCGCAATATCACGTCCCACATATGCGTATGCAACATTCCCTTCGCCGGGTAACGGCTCCTCATCATCCTTCAGAATTCTGCTGTCTGCTCCGTTGAGAAGAACCCTCACCTTTATAAGGTAAACATAGCGGCCGTTGTATTCGACAAGGTTCTTCTCATCCTCAAGTTTAGAAGCAAATTCTGCAACCAGTTTCTTATAGAGGTTTGTCTTCTCCGAGAGACGGGAGATGAATGAAATATCATTATCGTAGAGTTCTTTTGTGTTCGCCTCCGTCAGATAGCCTGCATCCAGTATGGCGAACTTAGTATCTACATTGTAAGCTTTTAGCTCTTTGATTGTACGCGAAAGTGTACTTACATCTATTACATTGCCGGGAATATATCTGAAGTACAGGGGAAGATTAGACTCCCGCTGCACGACATATATCAACCTCACTTCATTTGAAATCTTACCGTTATGATTGCTGATTGCGGTAAGAGGGAAATGAATGCTGTTCGGTAGTCCTGTAGAGTCAATGAGGATATCTTCTCCTCCCTCTGTCTTATTTACAACATCAAGAAAGTACCTATGAAAGAAGGCACGGTAAGAAGTCTCCTCTCCGATTGTCTCAAGTAAATCGCTGACACGCTGGGATGATAGATTTGCATTAGGATAAAGAATATGGGCATAGCTGTCTTCCAGCCATTCTTTGGCATAGCAGTTCGCCATATTCGAAAGGACATAAAACATAACCATAGCCCTGACAGAATCCATGTTTCCGTAGTCAAGTGCACCGATGGCATCATACATATTTATATCTCGTATGAACCAGTCAAGAAACCATGCATCTCCGAATGAGAGTATTGCCTTCTCCCTGGTGTTCTTTCTCTTTATCGTTGGCATAGCAGCTATGTCGACTTCTCCATAGCTGTCACTTTCTATGTCATATGTAAAGAAACCTCTCGCTCTGTTATGGAAGATGTGCTTTTCCTTGTCTATTACCCGACCGAGCGATATCTGAGTTATCGTCACTTTTCCGTCAACTCTCTTACCGGTACATATTTTCGCATACTCAATGCCGTTCTTCTTATCATAAGCAAGGTACATATCTGCCTCCGTTAATAGAATAAGTAAATTCTATTAACAGTATAGAATATACCATCCTATTAGTCAACAGTTATTATGCTCAAAACATTATAAATTAAAGAAATATATTAGAAGAGACGGGATGAACCCGTCTCGATAATCCGAAGTTAATAGAAAAAGTCACAGGGAACTACAGTTTACTGATACATATGTCTCGAAATAATCGCCATATGCATCGAGGTCTGCATAC
>CAVACS010000107.1:0-8104 GCA_963587105.1 Anaerovoracaceae bacterium
TGCAGCATTGCATTGGATACTATAAGGCAGACTTCAAAGCCCTGTAAGAGGCCGGAGTCTGCCCTTTTGTCTTCAACCGGCGAGTGTTATTCAAATCTGTATTCAACTTCGAAGTTTGAGTTATATAAGTCCTACAACTATTATTGCGATGATTATCAGGGGGAGGATGTAGCTCAGATAGAACCTGAGAACTCTGTTCGTCCTGCTGTACTTCACCCCTTCCCCGGTATTCGCTTCGGAAGTGAATGCGTCATAGCCCCATCCCGATTTCCAGGTGCAGAATAGACACATGACAAGACTTCCGACGGGAAGAAGGAGGTTACTTACAAGGAAGTCCTCGCTGTCGAGTATGCCCTTCCCCCATGCCGCCGTCATCGCCGCAGCAAGAGGCGAGAAGAGATTGTACTCGAATGCAACTGGAAGGGAGAGAAGAGTAAGTCCCACGGCATTTATTATGACACTCTTTTTACGGCTCCAGCCGAAACTGTCCATGAAGGATGCAATGATGTTCTCCATGACTGCAAGGACGGTGCTGAGGGCCGCAAACGACATGAAAATGAAGAAGAGAGTCCCCCATATCCTGCCGCCTTTCATATTCATGAAGACCTCGGGGAGTGTCATGAAGATAAGAGACGGACCGTTTCCCGGTTCGATTCCGTAGCTGAAGCATGCCGGGAAGATTATGAGTCCCGAGCAGAATGCGACGAATGTATCGAGTGCACATATGCGTCCCGCCTCGCTCAGGAGTGTGTGATCCTTACTCATATAGGTGCCGAAGATCTCCATTGCACATATACCGAGTGAGAGTGTGAAGAAGGCCTGGTTCATCGCAGCGACAAGGATGCTCATAAGGCCGTGCTCTCTGATGGGTTCAAGGGATGGAACGAGGTAGAAATAGAGTCCCTCTTTTGCTCCGGAGAGCGTGAATGAATGGATTACGAGGATGACGATGAGCGCAAGAAGCCCCAGCATCATGAGCTTCGAAACCTTCTCGACGCCGTTCTGGAGGCCCTTGTAGCATACGACGACTCCGATGGCGACGGCAAGAAGCATGAAAATGATGCTCTCGGGAGTCGAGGAAAGCATATCAGTGAATGCCGCTGCAGTGTCTGTTCCGGATGTGAAGTGTCCCGTGGCGAACTTATATGCATAGTCGAGCATCCATCCCGTTACCGAGTGATAGTACATCAGAAGAAGATAGCATCCTGCTATGGAGAAATATCCTTCGATGTGCCATTTCTGCCCCTTCCTCTCGAGGGCTTTGAAACCGTTGACAGTGCTCTGTCTGCTCGCTCTTCCGATTCCGATTTCCATAGTAAGGACGGGAATGCCCATGATTACAAGAAATACAAGGTAGATGAGAACGAAGATACCGCCCCCGTACTGGCCGACAAGCCAGGGAAACTTCCATACGTTCCCTATCCCGATAGCACACCCTGCACTTACAAGCAGGAAGCCGAGTCTGCTCTTGAAACTCTCTCTGTTATCCATTAGAAACCTCGTTACTGGACCAGTACTGGAGAAGTACCGCCACTGCTGATGCTACATTAATCGAGCCTTTTACTCCATACTGTCTGATGGAAACACGCCCGAGAGACTTCTCAGCCCTTTCAAGGGCAGAAGGAGAGACACCCGTCTCCTCGCTTCCGATTATGCATATCCCGCGCCCGGGAAATTCGAAAGAAGTAATATCCGTTCCTCCTGTTTCGAGTGCAAAGACGGGCATATCCTCTGTATCCTCAAGCTCTCTGTAGTCCCAGCTTACGCCATCGACTGTGCCGCGGCTTGTGCGCTTCGCCCTCTCGTGAAGGGGCGATGCCGATCCCGGGGAGAGATATATTCTCCCGACGCCGAATGCCTCAGCCGAGCGGAAGATCGATCCCACGTTGTACGGGGAGCGCAGGTGATCGAGGTAGAGAAAATGAGGAAAGACTGTTCTCTCCGACCATGCCACCTCCCCTGTCTCCTCGTCCCTTATATCCCAGTCAGCCCTGCTTTCGCCGAGTATGGTGAGCGTCCTGTAGTAGATATCCTCATAGTCCTCTCTGCCGCCACGTGAGAAGAAGTATGAAATATCCTCCCTGTCCTTCTTCAAGAGAAGCTCCTCGTCTAAAAGAGCAGAGAGTGCCTCCTCGAGGTATGCACTGTCGACGGGAGAGATGGTGGCTATGTGGAAAACCTCCCCGAGCTTACGTACCCTGACCCTCGGCTTGAGGCTCTTAATCTTCTTTATCGTTATCACAATCGTCCCCCATGACGCACATAATGACGAACTCGCCCTTGACTGAGGGCCGGGAGGAATAATCGGCGTAAATCTCCTCTGGAGTGCCGACGGAGATCTCCTCGTGGGCCTTTGTCAGCTCGCGTCCGACGACGAGCCTCTTTATGAGAGGAAAGGAACGAAGCTCATCGAGAGTCTTGAGAACCCTGAATGGCGACTCATATATGATGAATGTGTCACCCCGTGAGACAAGAGCCTCGATCCGCTTCTCGCGCCGCCCTTTCTTGGGGGAGAGAAACCCCTCGAATGTGAAAGTCTTTCCGATTCTTCCCGCAGCAGATATGAGGCTCACGAAGGCACTTGCACCGGGAATGGGCACAACACTGTGGCCGCTCTCTGCCCTCACACGCTCTGAGAGCCTCGAGCCCGGGTCACTTATTCCGGGAGTTCCCGCATCGGAGCAGTATGCAACATTCTCTCCTGCGTCAAGGAGTGCAATTATGCCCTTCGCCGACTCCTCCTCGTTGTAGGAGTGACATGCAATCAGCCTCTTCTTTATCTCGTAATGCGAGAGAAGAAGCTGGGTATGCCGTGTGTCCTCACATGCAATGACGTCAACCTCCCTCAGTATACGCAGTGCTCTCAGTGTTATGTCTTCAAGATTTCCTATCGGTGTCGCCACCATATATAATGTGCTCATTCCTGCAGTCTACTCCTTTCTCCTCTCCGTATTAAGCCTCTCACGGTATTTACGGTACATACCGCGGAACGCATCATAACTCATAGCGAGAAGCTCGGATGCCCTCTTCTGGCTTCCGCCGCCCTCCCGGAGGGCCCGCTTCATGAATGCAATGTCCACATCCTCTCTCGCCTTCTCTATATCGGAGAGGTCGTAAGAGGAGAAAGGATCTGAGAGCTTTTCACTCTCCGCCTCGTACGGATTTCTGAACGGGTCGAATACGATATCTTCGATAACCGGCCCCTTTGACGTATACACAGCCCTCTCCACAGCATTCTTGAGCTCCCGGATATTCCCCGGCCAGTAAGCGGAGAGAAGCTTTCTCTCTGCCTCCGGCGAGAAGGACGGAGAGTAATCCAGGCCGCACTCGGCCGCCATCCTGAGTGCAAAATGCTGTGCAAGAAGCAGCACGTCGCGTCCGCGGCAGCGCAAGGGAGGCACGTAGACTACATCGAAGGAAAGACGGTCAAGAAGATCCTCACGGAACCTCCCCTCCCGGCACATTGCTCTGAGATCGGCATTCGTCGCCCCAATTATCCTGACGTTCACACTCCGGCTCTCGGATGCCCCGACACGCTCGAACGTCCCGTACTCGACAGTACGCAGTATCTTCTCCTGGACAGAGAGCGGGATAAGTCCCATCTCGTCGAGAAAGAGAGTTCCTCCGTCAGCCTCTTCGAATCTGCCCTTACGTGTAGCATAGGCTCCTGTGAAAGCCCCCTTCTCGACGCCGAAGAGCTCGGTTTCGATGAGAGAAGGAGGAAGGGATGCGCAGTTGACTGTTATGAGAGGCTTCTCCCACCTCTTCGACATGAAGTGCAGTCTCCTTGCCGCCTTCTCCTTTCCCGTCCCCCTCTCTCCGATGATGAGGACAGGCCTCTCCACAGGAGAGAGGAGAGCTATCTTCTGCTGCATGGCAAGAAAGGCCTCGCTTTCTCCTATCGTCTCATACAATGATGAATCATAGTTACCCATAGGTTAATTATACCATTTGAGGTGAGAATTACCAATATTATTAGCCGTCAAAAGAATGGAAAATGTATGAAAACAGGCAATAACTGCTTGAATGGAGGAAAATTATATAAAACTGGCATGCATCTTTTATATAGAAAAGCACAGGAGAAAAGAAAAATGAGTATTTTCACAAGATTCAAGGACATCGTAAATTCTAATATCAACTCGCTGCTCGACAAGGCAGAGGATCCGGAAAAAATGCTGAGGCTCATGATCACGGAGATGGAGGACACAGTCATCGATCTCAAGACCAGCACTGCATCAAGAATGGCTGAAATCATCAGGCTCGAGAAGAAGGTGAAGGAAGCAGATGATACAGTCGGAAGATGGCAGAAAAGAGCAGAGCTTGCAGTAGAGAAAGGCAAGGAGGATCTTGCACGCGAGGCACTCGGAGAGAAGAAGAGTGCAGCTTCAGAAAGAGACAGAATCAAGGCATCCATCGACAGTCTTAAAAACGCCGTAGAGGAAGGAAAGAAGGAGATTGCAACCCTCGAAGAGAAGATCAGATGTGCAAAAAGCAGACTCGAGACGCTCCGCATGGAGAGTCAGAGGGCCGACGAGAGAAAGAAGGAGAACGTCAATCTCAATGCACGTTTCGAGGACCTGGAGAACAGAATAAATAGAATGAATGCCTACAATGACCTCAATAAGACGAAAGAAGAGGAGTCAAGCGAGGCGAAATTCAGTAGAATGGAGCGGGATGAAGATATCGAGAGAGAACTCGAGAAGATAAAGAAGGAAAAGGGAACAGACTTATGACTGTCGTCTGGATACTATTGGTAATCTTCTCATTCATCATCATCTTCACTTTCCTGGAAGAAAGAGGAAGAACAAGGAGGATGAGGCTCAAGCTCGAAGCAATGCTGAGAGAAGAGGAGATCAGGAGAGGATACAAGAGCGGCACATACTCGCATCTCGAAGGCGGAAATGCCACAGATGTGAAGGATGCCGGAAGGCAGATGTCACGCGACGAGCTCGAGAGAGGCATCAGGAATCTTGAAGAGAGACTTGCCAATCTCGACACCATCATTAAAAACAGAAAAAGAAAGGAAGAATAAAATGTCAGTAAGAACAAGGCGCTGGACGCGCTCCCCGAGAGGAATAATCTTCGGAGTTGTAACGGGACTTGCCGAATGGAGGGGGCTTCCTGCCGACAAGACAAGACTTATCGTCCTGATAATAACCATATTCACAGGCGTCTTCCCCGTCTGTGCCATATATCTCGCACTCGCCCTCATACTCCCCGAGCAGAAGGAGAGCGACAGAACAGACGAACGGGAATGTGACTGGGATACGTCGTACTCGACAAAAAGACGCCGCCCGTTCAGGAACGCCGACGCCGAAGATGCAGTCTTCAGGGAAAAGAACGACGAAGACCTCGAAAAGGAATACGAGGAGCTCAAGAAGAAGGTTGAAACCATGGAGAACGACATCTTCGACAAGGAGAAGGACTGGGACAACCGCTTCAACAGGGAATAGAGAATATACACAAAGCAAGGATCAAAGCTGCTCTCCGGGGCAGCTTTTCCGTTCCCGGAGAAAAAAATAAAAATATTTCAGTCTGTGGCGACGGCCCTTATTTATCATAAATAATAATACTTATATTAATAGAATAATTAGAGTACTTTTAATAGATAGAATATAGCTTAATTCTTTATGGCAAAATGAGTTAAAGTGCACATCTTGTCCCCTTTCCGTTTTTCTGCTACCGTGCAGAAAAGGGGCCGGGGACCCCTCCGGATATGAGGGAAAGATGAACACTATACAGGAAAAACTCATAGAATCTATTTCGAGAATGGAGTACGGAGCAGTATTCTCCTTCTACGACTTTCTTTCCTGCGGCTCATACGGCACCGTAAAGAGGACGATACTCAGAATCGGGAAAAAAGGGACAATAGAACGATTGATGAACGGACTCTACTGGAAGCCCCTTCCCACAGGAGATCCCCCCGACATGAGGAAGGTCGCAGCAGCAATAGCGAAGAAGTTCAGCTGGAGTATAACCCCATCGCGTCAGCACTGTCTCTTCGTTCTCGGCCTTGCCGCGAGGGATGACAAATCCCTCTCGTTCATGTCGACAGGCCCCGCCCGCTCCTACAGAGTCGGAAGAGAGACAATCACCTTCCACCATACGCTGACGAAGGACATAGCGGGACTCTCGGAGAAATCGGGAATAGTAGTGGAAGCCCTGAGGGCCGTCGGAAAGACAAACATAACGCCGAAAACACTCAGAATAATCAGGGATCATCTTACTATCAGGGAGATGGAGAGGATGAGACGCGAGTGCACGAAAGTGACGAGCTGGATCTATGATGCAATCGTTACACTGACATGTCTGGAGGAGTGAGAAAAGGAGGATGAAAAAATGTCTGGTATAGCCAGTTTTCACAACATAATTTTACTACAATCAAAGAAGATAGAAAAACAATGTTAAAAATTAAACAGCCTTCTTCTTTTACCCTGCTGCTACCCTTTTGCGACATCCCGACGACGGCAGTGAAAAGAAGAGAGGAAGAGAACAACAGGAAGAATATCGATTGAAAGAGAAAAAGGACGCCACTTTTAAGCCACATCAAGAATTACGAGAGAGGAAAGGATAAAAATAAAACAGTCAAAAGGTCTCATATTACTAGATTTAAGGAGGGGGAAATGAGATTCTCTAGTGAGTAGAGACCCTTTGCCTGAGGAGATCTACCGTAGTGTTAAATTTCCTACGAATAGTATTGAGATTGCTCTCAATGTTGCTAGGAGTGTAGCAAATTAAAGAAAGCGTGTACACCGATTTTTAGTAAACTTTTGTGTTTTTTTCATTTGGTGGAATCCGCACATTCCAACCGTTGAAAAGAAGAGCAGAATCAGGCCGGCAAGGCCCGGGAATAAGCAAGGAGTGTCCCTCTTATCATTCTTCCTCGAGCTGTTATTAAAGGTGAGTATATGGAAAACAACAAGAATACACTGCCTCAGCTGATAGAGACAGGTGTAATTAAAAACAAGATATACACCATCCGTGGAGTGCAGGTGATGCTGGACTACGATCTCGCTGAGATTTACGGATACGAAACAAAGCGTTTCAATGAGCAGGTGAAAAACAATATCTCCAGGTTTCCGGAAGATTTCAGGTTTCAATTAACGGCGGATGAAGCTCAGCAGGTATCGAGGTCGATTTTTTCGACCACGATAATGCAGACAAAAGGCAGGAAAGGAGGACGAGTTTATCTTCCATTTGCATTCACCGAACAGGGAATATACATGTTAATGACTGTTCTAAAGGGAGAAACGGCAACAAGGCAAAGTATTGCACTAATACGCTTATTCAAAACTATGAGACAGTACCTATCTGACAATGCGCTTGTATTTCAAAACCTGGACAGAATCAATATGAAACTCCTTGAACACGATAAAGCAATAGGACAAGTTTTAAAGCAGCTTGAAGAACCGGGAGAGAAGAAAGCTGTGCTCTTCTTCCGCGGTCAGATGTTCGACGCATTCTCCTGTATTGCCGATATCATTCACACAGCAGAAAAGGAGATTGTCCTCATCGACGGCTATACAAATACGGCAACGCTGGATTTACTCTCCAAGAAGAAAGAGGGAGTCGAGGTCAAAATCTACACTTCCGGGAAGCATTCAAAGCTTACAGAGAGTGAAATTGACTCCTTCAATAAGGAATACCCCACCCTCTCCGTCAATTATACAGATGAGTTCCATGACAGATTCCTGATACTCGACAGCCACACTCTCTATCATATCGGGGCATCGATAAAGGATGCGGGAAAGAGGGCCTTCGAGATATCCCAAATAGATGATGAGAAACAGACAGAGGAGATTCTGAGAAGGCTTTAATCAACAACCCACGGGACAAGTCCCGGGGTATGAGCGAAAGCGAGCATACCCTTGTTGATTAGCCTCAGTGCTCTAGACTACGTTACGGGAGAATATATAGGTACCGATGGGTGTTGTCCTAGCTTCTCGCTCTACGGTCCGTGTTTAAACAGTCTCGATGGGTACAGAGTGATGCGGACTCTAAACCTCCCGTAACATTGGCGAAGGACGCCGGAGTTGGCGACTCCGTTACCGCAGGAGAAGCGGGCCTTAAAGGCGCTTTATCTCCACTTTCCAGAAGAGTTCAC
>CAVACS010000108.1:0-8053 GCA_963587105.1 Anaerovoracaceae bacterium
GGTAACTTCAACAACAGAAGGCTGGCTGAAACCGATACGTCGGTTGTCCTTCCCGGCGAGAGACCGAGGCTTATCGACGAGTGGCAGGATGTTCCCCCGATATGGGATGCCGTAAGGTTCGAGGTTGACAAGACTCAGGAAAAGGGTAAGTACATTCTGACGGGCTCTGCGACGCCGAAAAGAAAGGGAATCAGACACAGCGGAGCGGGGCGCATAGGCACGCTGAGGATGAGGCCGATGTCACTTTATGAGGAAGGCTTCTCATCGGGAGATGTCTCTCTTGAAGAGCTCTGCAGCGGAAGACTCGAGGCAAAACTTTTAAAGCAGCCGACGCTTGACGAGATAGTGGATTACATCATACGCGGGGGATGGCCGGCAAACAGGGACTCAAAGATTGAGAGAGCGTCTCTGCTTCCCGAATCATATATCAATGCGGTACTTGAACATGATATCCATGTGCTTGACGATATCGAAAGGGATGTCACAAAGATGACTGCACTCATGAAGTCGCTTGCCCGCAATGAATCCACGACGGTGTCGCTGAGGACCCTTCAGAAAGATATGGAGGCAAAGGACGGAGTTGAAGTCTCGACAATAACCATTTCAGCATACCTCGATGCTCTCTCCCGTCTCTTCATTCTTGACAACCAGCCTCCCTTCTCCTCATCTCTCAGATCTTCGGTCAGAGTAAGACAGCAGGAAAAGAGGCACTTCTCAGATCCGTCTCTTGCCGCCGCTCTTCTTAAAGCGGACAGGGAAAGTCTTCTGGGAGATCTCGAAACGCTGGGACTTCTCTTCGAAGCTCTCTGTGTCCGTGACCTCAGAATATACGCCGAAAGCTTCGGAGGAAGTCTCTCTCACTATCAGGATTACAACAACAGGGAAATCGATGCAGTAGTTTCACTCCCCGGCGGAGAGTGGTGCGCCTTCGAGATAAAGCTCGGAGCAAACCGAATAGATGAAGCCGCGGCGAATCTGGGGAGGATACAGAAGGAAATCGAGAAGGATGACAGCTCGAAGAAAGCGAAGGTTCTCTGTGTGATCTCCGGACTTTCGAATGCTGCCTACAGAAGAGCCGACGGAGTCTTCGTCGTCCCTGTCACAGCGCTCAGACCTTAGCTTTGCGATCGAGTCCCACGAGGTATATTTCGAAGGAATCATCCCTGCATGCCTTGGGCTTGAAGGGCTTCGCCTTCTGGAACATCTGGCGCATCATCTTCAGTATTTCGACCTGGCCTCCGCCCTGGAAGATCTTGATGACAAGGTTCCCGTGCTCCTTGAGCTGTTCTCCCGCAAGGAGGACGACCTGTTCTGCAAGCCACTCCGAGCGTGTGGTGTCGACAGTACGGTTTCCCGTCGTCATCGGGGCCGCGTCAGATATTATCGCATCGTAGGGGCCGAGCTCGATGAGCTTATTCCTGTTCTCCTTACTGAAAGCATCACCGACAATGGCAGTCACTGTAGGAGGAACGGGGTTGAGATTGAGGGGATTGAGGTCGACAGAGACTATCTTTCCGTTACCTTTCAGAAGCTCGCGGTGCGTGAAGAGCGTCCATGAGCCCGGAGCTGCTCCGACATCGAGTACGCTGTCACCAGGCTTTATGAGGTGATGGGATGCGTTGATTTCCTCGAGCTTGTAGACACTGCGTGCAGGGTAGCCCTCACGCCGCGCCCGTAGTGTGTATGAATCTGCCTTGTCGCGTCTGCTTGTCGCCATGAACTAATTAAATCTCTTTTTCCTTCTTTGATAAATAGAAAAAGCTTCTTTTTCTGTTATACTGTCCCATGTGAGAAATTCGATAATCAACAGACAGTTCAGATACGTCAATGCAAACACATGGGTCATCCTTATCGCAGTCAATATCACCCTGTTCATCGCGGGCACGGTATTCGAGGACCTTGTGTACTACATCTCCCTCGTTCCGGCATTCGTCCGCTACAGACACTGGTACTGGCAGATCTTCACCTATATGTTCTCCCACGCCTCGTTCTGGCATCTCTTCTCGAATATGTTCGCACTCCTGATGTTCGGTCCCGTGATCGAGAGAAAGATAGGAAGCAGGGAATTCCTCCTTTTCTATCTCTTGACAGGAACGCTTTCGGGACTTGCTGCCTATCTGACATACAGCGTAAGCGGCAATTACGGCGTCGTGATTCTCGGAGCGTCGGGCTCTGTATATGCGCTTCTCTATCTCTTTGCCCTGCTTTTTCCCATGCAGCGCCTGCTGGTCTTTGCAGTCATTCCCGTAAGTGCCCCCGTTCTTGTCACGCTTTATTTTCTTATCGAATTCTTTATGCAGTTCGCCTCTGACGGAACGGCGCACCTCGTGCACCTCTACGGCCTTCTGTTCGCTTTTCTCTACGGCCTTATCCGCATGCGTCTCAATCCTCTCAGAAGGTGGGGCCTCATATGAAATTCCGTGACACTGTGAGCGAGATAATGTCCTCAAAGCCCATAAGGGATGTACTGCAGTACAGGGACGGAAAGCTTGACGTCACCGTGACATCAGACGATCTCTTTGCCTCTGTGAACGAGGATCTTCCCTCCGGTGAGATTATCGAATACCTCTACGACATATCATCGTCATCGACCGAGGAGATGAGGATCGTCCTTCCCCCGTCGTGCAGCCTCGAGAGGGTGAAGAAGGTCTATATAAACTATCTCTCCCTTGCTATAAAGAGGGACCTCAGGGAATACCGGACGATCATGATAAAGATCATCTCGTTCCTTCTCTTCGGCGTTGTCGTTCTTCTGCTTTCCTATTTCCTTGAAGGACTGCAGAACAGACTCATTGCAGATACCGTCAACATCATAGGGGGCTTTGCAGTCTGGGAGGCTGCGGACGTATTCTTCTTTGCAAAGAGCGACAAGAAGAAGGATATACTCATGAAGCTCAGACTCCTCAGAGCCGACTGGATAAAGGAAAGCTCTCCTGAGGCGGAGAGCTGAAATCAGAGACCGTATTCGTAGCGGATATCTGCATACTGTTTCTTTATTACATTATATATGATGTCGAGCTTCTCGTTGTGGTGGATGAAGGCACTCTTCATGGCATTGATTGTGATCTTCTCGAGATCCTTGAGGTCCATGCCGTACTTCTCGACTGCGATACTCATCTCCTTGGTAAGGCTGGTGTCGCTCATCAGGCGGTTGTCCGAGCAGAGGAAGACTCTGAAGTGGTTTCTGAAGAAGACGGGGAAGGGATGCTCCTCATAGGAAGCTACGGCTCCCGTTCCGACATTCGACGAAAGACACATCTCAAGAGGAATACGCTTGTCAATGACGTAGTTTGCAAGGCTTCCCATCTTGAGTATCTCGCCGTTCTCGATCGTCATATCTTCAACAAGCCTTGTGCCGTGTCCGATTCTGTCGGCGTGGCAGAGCTGGATGGCCTGCCATATTGATTCCAGTCCGAATGCCTCTCCTGCATGTATTGTGATGTTGAAGTTCTTGCTTCTGATGTAGTTGAAAGCCTCGATGTGCTTCTTTGCAGGATGTCCGCATTCGTCTCCTGCAAGATCGAAGCCTACGACGCCGCGGTCGGAGAATGCCACTGCGAGCTCTGCAATCTCAAGGGATGTGACGGGGCTTTCGTTACGCATTGCACATAGAATGAGGCCGTACTCCATGCCCGTCTCCTTCTTACCGGCCTCGAGACCTCTCAGAACAGTTGTTACAACTTCCTCGAGATTGAGTCCCTTCTGTGTGTGGAGATTCGGCGCAAAGCGTATTTCGGCGTAGACGACGTTCTCCTTTGCAAGGTCCAGAACCTCCTCCTTCGCCACTCTGAAGAGTCCCTCCTTGTCCTGCATGACCTGGGTCGTGTAGCGGAATGTTTCGAGATAGAGAGTAAGGGATTTCTGCAGGCATCCCTGGATGAACCAGTTCTTCAGCTCCACGCTGTCCTTTGACGGGAGCGGAAGGTCCCTCTCCTCGGAAAGTTCTATGATGGTCTCGGGTCTGAGGCCTCCGTCGAGATGTTCATGCAGTTCAACTTTCGGTACTTTTCTTATGATATCTAAATCCAACATGGAATCATTATAACGAGTTATTTTCTCCCGACAAGAAAGAAAAGAAATGCGGGAAAAGTACAGTTCCTGTAAGGTTTGCCTTGTATTTTCTTTAATATGTAGCAATTATCCAAAAAAAATCAGCAACTTTTCATCTCTTTCACTTTACAAAAAAAACTTTGTATTTCATTATTTATGCATAGGGAGATGACTACATATGTCAAAAACAAATGATTCAGTGAACAAGAAGCTTCTTCAGGCTGCTGTTTCCGCTACAAAGGCAAGAGATATCAAGGAGCTGATTGAGAAGGGAGCAGATGTCAACTGCCATAACGAGTGGGGTCTTACCCCTGTCATGCTCGCTTCTCAGTACAACCATTCGGTTGCTGTCCTGAAGGAACTTATCCTCGACGGCGGTGACATCCACGAATGCGAGCCGAAATACAAGTCGAATTCACTTCACCTTGCGGCAAACTGCTCGAAGAACCCGAAGGTCATCGATGCACTTCTTGAATCGGGTGCTGATCTTGAATGCAAGAACTATCTCGGAGAGACAGCTCTCATCCTCGCAGTCAACACAAACGACGAGACGAAGATCACGACAGAACTCATCAAGCGCGGTGCGGACATCAACGCAACAGACTGGCAGGGACACTCCGTCCTCGAATATGCAAAGGCTGTGAAGAAGACCTACATCGTCAATCTTCTGAAGTCGATGGGTGCAAAGTAAGACTCATTCACTGATGCTTAAAAGAGGCTTCCGTCAAATCCGGAGGCCTTTTTTCTGGCTCTCCTCCGGCCAGATGAAGCAGCCTCTGAGCCTGCTCTCTCCGTTGTCGATGAGAATATCCTCGCCGCTCATCGAACGGTTGACTACGGCTATGAAGTATATCCACTCGGCAATCTCCCTCTCTGTCGCCCATTTTCTGAGGGGCGTGAGGGCCATTATCTCATTCCAGAGCTTCTCATCCTCTGTTACGGGAGAGTTGGAAGCGGTGAGAACTCCTCCCGGAGAGATGCTGTTGCATGTTGCGCCGTATGGGGCGATACGTATTGCAACATTCCTTGTGTACGATATTATTCCTCCCTTGGACGCCGAATATGCAGGATATTCCGCTCCCGTATGTGCCGATGCAGAGGCGATGTTGACGACGGCCCTGATGCCTTCTCTGACGCCGTACTTTTCAGTTGTGTTCATCGTCCCCGTGAGATTCACGGCTATGTCGCGGCCGCTGTTCTGTACTCCGGCGGCGTTGACGAGAACGGAGATGTCATCTATATCGGGAAGCGAGGCTTTATCTGAAACATCGCACTGCAGATGGTGGTAGTTCTCGTTTTCTATCGAGCCCTTTTCCCTGTCGAGACCGTATACGGTGTAACCGTTTTCGAGAAAGAGAAGGGCCGTCTCGCGCCCGATACCGCGGCTTGTTCCTGTTATGAGCACATTATGCATTTTCCTTTTCCTTAATTTTCTGTATGCGGCGGGTAAGGGGAATCGTGATAAGGGGGACGAAAGTCGACTCGACGAGAAGTTCTATCACAGTTCCCGAAAGAACCGAAGAGAGTATATCCTTCCAGGCCATCTCGTAGAGTGAGAGACCGACGGGTGCGAATGCAAGCGTCATGAAGACTGCGTTGTCGAGAAGCTGCCCGATGAGTGTGGAGAAGGAGGCACGGAAGAAGAATTTCAGAGCGCTGTCGCTCTTTTCCTTCACGGCTTTTTTCTTCATCTTGTCGATTATCTCGACGTTAATGATGTTACCGATCCAGAATGCAGTGACCGATGAGATGATGGTTCTCGGGCCGTTGGAGAATATCTGGGCATAGGCTGCAGCCTGACTCTCGTACTCGGGGAGCGTCGGTATGAATACGATCAGGCGTCCGATGATCATGGCCAGGAATGAGACGACGGCCGCGATGTTGATCACCTTGAGGCTCTTCTCCTCGCCCCAGACCTCGACGACGACGTTGCTTATGAGGAAGATTCCCCAGCTTATGAGAAGTCCTCCGTCACAGATTATGATGCTGCTGCCGAAGGAGAGGGCCTTCATGCAGAAGATGTTCATTGTTACCGATATGACTGTGTAAGTGACTGCGAGTGCCAGAAGCCAGTCAGATGATGTCAGTTTGTTTCTTTTCTTCATTTTCTTTCACCGAAAAAAGAGAGGGGACACCCCCTCTCTCAAGTCTTTTATGACGAGAAGTCAGTCTCTCTTCCATTCCCTGTCGACGACAGATGCGTTGATTTTCGCGATTTCCTTTTCGATTTCCTTCTTTATCTCGTCTGCAAGGTCACTGATGAGGTATGTCGTCTCTTCTCCTGTAGAACGGTACTTCACCTCGACCTTTCCCTCCTTGTAGGAGCGGTTACCGAGTGTGATGCGGATAGGAATACCGATGAGATCGGCATCTGCGAACTTTACACCTGCCGTCTCCTTTCTGTCGTCGTAGAGTACTTCGATTCCCGCCTTCTCGAGGGATGAGTAGATCTCCTCTGCAACTGCAGTATCTTTAAGAAGCGAGACGAAGTGGACCTGATAGGGTGCGACTGTTATCGGGAGGCAGAGTCCGCCTTCGTCGTTGTACTCTTCGCAGAGGCAGGCAAGAAGTCTTCCCACTCCTATTCCGTAGCAGCCCATGAGAACCGGCTTCTGAGAGCCGTTCTCGTCCTGGTATGTGCAGTTCAGAGCTGCCGAGTATCTTGTTCCGAGCTGGAAGATGTTTCCGATTTCGATTCCCTTGCTTGAGGAGAGGGGAGAGCCGCAGTGAGGACATGGAAAGCCCTGGCGTGCAGATGCTATGTCGGCAACGACGGCGCCGTCCCAGTCACGGCCGTAGTTTGTGTTGATATAGTGGTAGCCCTTTTCGTTGGCTCCGGCCACAAGATTGTTCGATTTTGCAACCGAGTCATCTACGCAGAGTATGAAGCCCTTCTTCGCGCCGATGGGGGAAGCAAAGCCGGGAACCATACCGTACTCTTCAATCTCCTCCTCGTGTGCGGGCCTGAGGGCGTTCGCCTTTACTGCATTGCTGAGCTTGTTCTCCTCGATCTCGAGGTCGCCGCGGATGATTGCCGTTACGAGCCTGTCCTTCTCCTCTCCGGTCTTGTCGTCGATGAATGAGCCGACCATGAATACCGCCTTTGCAGTCATCCTCTCATCGATCTTCAGATAAGAAGCAAGCTCTTCGATTGTCTCTGCCTCGGGGGTTGCCACCTTCTCCATCGGTTTGAGATCCCCTGTAAAGTATTCCTTTCTGAACTTCGCAACCTGCCTGTTCTCGGTGTAGCCGCACTCCGGGCATGTGATGATCGTGTCCTCTCCGATAGGGGATAGATACATATATTCATGGCTTATCTTGCCGCCCATCATACCTGTGTCGGCACCTACTGCGATTGCCGGCAGTCCGCAGCGTGCATAAATACGGAAATATGCCCTGTATTGATCAGAGTAAGCTTCGTCCAGGGATTCCTGGGTTGTGTGGAAGGAGTATGCGTCCTTCATCGTGAACTCCCTGACCCTGATGAGGCCTGCTCTGGGTCTGGGGTCGTCCCTCCACTTCGTCTGAATCTGATAGACCATGACGGGAAGGCGCTTATAGGAGTCGATCTCACCCTTTGCACAGTCTGTGACAGTCTCCTCGTTTGTCATTGCAAGGACCATGTCCCTGCCGTTACGGTCCTGGAAGCGTCCCATCTCCTTGTCGATGGAGTAGTAGCGTCCCGTTTGCTTCCATATGTCTGCGGGATTGACGACGCTCATGAGGATCTCCTGTCCTCCGATAGCATCCATCTCCTCCCTGATGATCTCTTCTATTTTCCTGGTGGATCTCATTCCGAAGGGAAGAAGAGTAAAGATACCGGCGCCGAGCTGACGGATGAAGCCGGCTCTCAGGAGAAGCTCATAACCCCTTGTGTCCGCACCGCTGGGTGCCTCTCTGAGGGTTTTTGCAAACATTTTTGACATTCTCATAATTAAATATCTCCAGACGTATGCATTATAGGAAAAGAGAGGGACAGTAACAAGAAGATAGTCTCCTCTCT
>CAVACS010000109.1:0-4731 GCA_963587105.1 Anaerovoracaceae bacterium
GCGACAAGTCAGGAAAGAATCGACCCTAGAAATTCCCTTCTTCTTACTCCGAATTTTGATAAGCTTTTCGATCGAGGAGTTATATCATTCTCATCGTCTGACGGTAGGATAATACTTCCGGATAAGCTTTCGATGTCGATGTGGTCGAATCTCAACAGACTTAACATCAATGAAGAGACACATCTCAGAACAGTTCCCGATGGCGTAGGGGAATATCTTGATTATCATAAAAGGTATGTTTATAACTTCGAGCCTACAGGAACAGAGATGATGAGCAACGAAGAGCTGCTCGAGAGTCTGCTTGTCAGCGGGCTTTCTTGATCGATTGTTGTGAATGATAAAGATTTCTTCATATAGTAAAAAGATAAACACTTTATGTTTTTCTTGTCTGTTGCTTCTATTGGCCTTAAGATAGTCCCATGACCTGCTTTCTTCTTTTCATCATAGGATTCTTCTCGTCATTCCTGCAGGGTTCCATCGGCTTCGGAGCGGCAGTGGTGATGATAAATGTGATCCCATTCATTCTCCCGCCATCTGTGACTGTTGTCATAACGCAGGGTGCGTGTATCATATTCCCGCTCTACATCGTCTTCAGATCCTGGAGGAAGATAAGAGTCGATGTGCTTCTCCCTCTGCTCGTTCCCTGTCTTATATGCACGGTTCTGGCAACAAGACTTTCCGTCGGACTCGATACGTCGACGATGAAACTGCTGCTCGGAAGCCTCTTTATCCTTCTTGCTCTCTACTTCTCTTTTTTTGCAGAGAAAATCTCCATAAAGCCGACGAAAAAGAACGCAATACTGGCCGGCACTATCAGCGGCATTCTCGGAGGGATATTCGTCGCAGGAGGACCGCCTGCAGTTCTCTACCTGGCACCGGCGCTCAGCGACGACAGGGAGGAGTATGTAGTAACGACCCAGGTCTATTTCATTGCAATGAACACTCTGAGCCTTCTTACCCGTGTGCTCTCGAATGCAGTATTCTCATCAGATCTGCCGTACATGGCATATCTGACGGCAGGTGCTCTCTGCGGCGTCTATGCAGGAACGAAGGCGATGAAGAAGGTGAACGGCACACTCCTTAAAAGATTCATCTATGCATTTGTGGGTATAAACGGGATAGTTATGATACTCAACGAGGTTCTGTAGAATATTTAGTGAATTTGATTTTCAACTGGTCTATAATCGTCTCTACCGGATGGGAAAAATGTGGAAGGAACTGCCTGAAGAAGATAAGAAAGAATACAAGAAGATGATTCTCGCTTTCGCAAGTCTTACTGAAATGTTTGCTCAGAAGACAGATGAACAGAAGGAATTAGTTCCTGTTCTCAACTCCAAATATCAGGAGAAAGTTTTCCACAAGACTTTCGGGGCTTGTGTTGAAGATATTGGCAACACTTCATACGATGCGTCAATCATCGGTACAGGTAAGAAGTTTCTGATAGGGCTGAAGACATTCGGTTTTAAATCAGGTGACCAGAAGATAGCTCAATTCAAAGCTAACCATGACGAATGGACTGAGGATCTAGATCTTATAAAGAAAAACTGCATCAATGACGACGGGTCAATAAAAACAAAAGAAGAGATTGATGAAATAAACAAAGAATTATACCTGAAAATTGCCAAGCGCATTGCCGGTCTTAGAAATCTGAGAATCAGGTCATCGAAGAAGAATCTTCAAGGGTTTATCATTTCTGAATGCGATGATGAAGATATCGAGTCTGTTTATCACGTTTTGATGCCTGCCAGCGAGAACGGTGATCCGCTCATTGCTGTTGGTGAAATTCCTTATGATTTTATCGATACAGAGAATATAGAAATTAAAGGATGCACAAGTCCGAAAACTCCTACCAATTTTACTTTCACAGATAAGAACCACGAGTACAGGTTTACGTCTGCAGACAGCCAATTGCTGATGAATTTCAATAATAAGAACATTGTTATTGAACGATGGCCTGTGAAGTATGCTGAAGATGCCTACGAGATATTCTCCAGGATAGCAGACAAGTTTTACCAGAAAGAGCCCGAAATCAAGGAATCCTACAGCTGGATGATTCCTAATAAGGATGGCATCGTTGAACTCTTTTCGGGTTATAATGGATTTTATGGCGTCGGATCGAAATTGTCTTGCGAGGCGCGCAAGGAAAAGATAAAACAGTTCGGGGAGGTTTTTTCTCCAGTTATTGAGGATAATATTGCGTACTTTTGCGAAGGTCTTGAGACATTCCTTTTAGAACCTTCTCCGAAGATGGAAGACAAACTTAGAAAAGTGCAGCTTAGAAATGAGCTTATCCAGGTGGCAAAGAGTATCAATAATAATGATCTTGTGAATAGCCTCGGGAAACTTCTTTTCAGACCTGCTGAAGAACTCTATATTCCAATTCCCGGTTCGCGTCGTTTCCACAGCGAGCATCCCGATTTCTTTGTCCGGGGCGGTATCAAATTTAACGGATCGAAGCTTACGCAGAGCCCTTCGGAAAGACAATTCAAAATAGTGTTCGAGCCGTCACATAATGAAATCGAAGTATATATAGCTGAAGATTTCGGCAAAGCGATAGAATCCAGCAAAAGCATGAAAGTTCTCGGCCGGTGGATTCTCAGAGAAGTCTTTCAACTTCCACCTTATGAACCATTGACGACAGAGAAACTCAAAGAAATCGGAATCAACGGAATTAGGCTCATCAAGTATGATAACTCTGATGACATATACCTACATTTCATATGGATTGACAAAGAGAATCCGCCTGAGGACTATTGGGAATAAGAATTCAAAATCATCAGTCACAGAGGTTGATAAAAATAGCGGCGTGCCGCATAATAGGACCATGATGAAGAACGAGCTTAAATGTGCCTCTTTTTTTGCAGGCGTCGGTGGAATAGAGTTGGGATTTGAACAGGCTGGATTCAAAACAGTTTATGCTAACGAGTTTGATCGTTATGCCGGAGAAACATACAGACTCAATTTTCCATCTGTTAAATTTGATGACAGAGATATACGTCTTGTTCAACCTGATGAAATCCCTGATTTTGATGTTCTTCTTGCAGGATTTCCCTGCCAGGCTTTCTCTGTTGCAGGATACAGAAAAGGGTTTCAGGACGCAAAGGGAAGGGGAAACCTTTTCTTTGAACTAGCTCGGATAATGGAAGTGAAGAAACCTCGGGTTGCTTTTTTTGAAAATGTAAAGAACCTCGTGGGCCATGACAACGGGAATACGTTCAGAGTCATCTGCAAGACTCTGAATGACCTTGGCTATGAAGTCAAGGAGCAGGTTCTGAATGCAAACCAGTATGGTAATGTTCCACAGAACAGAGAAAGAATTTATATTGTGGCTTTCAGGAAAGAAGAGGACAGGCTGAATTTTGAAATGCCGGAAGCAATTCCTCTTACAAAAACAATCAGGGATGTTATTGATTTTGAGAACCCTGTTTCTGAAAAATACTATTATAACGATCACAAGTGCTGTTTCTATGACAAGCTTGTAGAGTCTATGAAGAATCCCGAAACCATTTACCAGTGGAGAAGGAAATATGTAAGGGAGAACAAATCGAATGTTGTCCCAACTCTTACTGCAAATATGGGCGAAGGTGGTCATAATGTTCCATTGATTCTTGCTAATGATGGAAGGATAAGGAAACTGACTCCGAGAGAATGCTTCAATGTACAGGGATATCCAGAGAAATTCAAACTTCCCGAGCAGGCTGATAGTCATCTTTACAAACAAGCCGGAAATTCCGTTGTTGTTCCTGTCATTGGCAGAATAGCGAAAAACATCATGCGATCCGTCGAGAAGACTGATCAGTATGCCAATGGTGTAGTAATCCATTTGACAAAGGAACAGGCAGACATGATATGGGAAAGCTGCAGAAAACAGGAGAACTGGTGCCTGCCTGTAGAAATATCAGATACCATTGTTGCTCAGGTTTTACAGAGCAGAGAACCAGCATAGACAGGGTCTTATGAGGAATAAAACAAAAAAGGGCGGTATGGAGTTCACACCGCCCGGGGTTATCAGTGACTGAGGAATACCAGAGTCTTTTCGTCCATCAGGATAGAGACTGTGTCACCTGCCGAGTAGAGAGTCATATCGGGTTTGAAGTCGACGGAGGCTTTGATGAGCTTCCCGCCTGCCATGAGTTCGTAGTCGATATGGCTGCCGACGAAGACTGCACTCTTTACCTCCGCCTTGACTGGATATTCGTCTCTTCCTCCGACAGCTATGTTCTCCGGTCTCACAACGAGGATTGCTTTGTCCCCGTTCGAGAATGACTCACGGGTTTTACCCTTGACTGTATCTCCCGTCGGAAGGGTTGCTGTGATTTCGCTTTCGTTGAAGTTGTTGACGGTGCATTCGATGGTGTTTGCCTGTCCGATGAAGTCTGCAACGAATGCTGATGAGGGAGAAGAGTAGATCTCCTGAGGAGTTCCTATCTGTTCGACCTTTCCCCTGCTCATGACCATAATTCTGTCAGATACCGTCAGTGCCTCTGCCTGATCGTGTGTTACATAGAGGCATGTTATACCGAGTTTCTTCTGGATTCTTCTGATTTCCGTTCTCATATGGATTCTGAGCTTTGCATCAAGGTTGGAGAGTGGCTCGTCCATCAGCAGGAGGGCGGGGTCCATTACGATGACGCGTGCAAGGGCGACTCTCTGCTGCTCACCGCCGCTGAGCTCGTTGGGGTATTTGTTTTCTGTTCCTGTAAGACTTACAAGAGCGAGTGCTTCCTCGAC
>CAVACS010000109.1:4741-8019 GCA_963587105.1 Anaerovoracaceae bacterium
TTCTCGCTTTCAATCCGTATGCAACATTGTTGTATATTGTCATGTGAGGGAAGAGGGCATAGTTCTGGAAGACGAATCCGATTCCCCTCTTGTTGACGGGGACGTTTGTCATATCACGACCGGCGAAAGTGATGCTTCCGGAAGTCGGACGTTCGAAGCCGGCTATCATTCTGAGTGTTGTCGTCTTACCGCAGCCTGAGGGACCGAGGAATGTGACGAGTTCACCTTTCTCGACACTGAGTGTGGTGTCGTCAACGGCTGTGAGTTTCATGCCGTCCTTTTCAAATACTTTCTTAACGTTATTTAATTCAAGTGCTATTTCTTTCATATCTTATCTCTCCTTTTCAGCTCCCGAGCTGAACTGTCTGGTATACAGGTGCATTGCAAGCGCGATGAGGGCATCAGCTGCAAAGACAAAAACAATCAGAACTATCGAGAATGCGCATGCCTGCGGGAACTGAAGTTCGGTCATGCTTTCAAGGATTCTCGTTGTAAGCAGCGTCCAGCGTGCCGATACGAGGAATATGGTGGCGCTGATTGCTGTCATACTGTGGATGAAAAGGTATCTCATGCCTGTGAGTACCGCCGGAATGATCAGAGGTATGGTAACTTTGGTGAATGTCCGTACGGGACTTGCACCGAGACTCTCCGATGCTTCCTCTATCGACGGGTCGATCTGTTTGAGAGATGCCATTACAGACCTGATTCCAGTAGCATAGTAACGGAAGACGTAAGCCGCAACGAGGATAGTGAGCGTACCTGTGAGTATTATCGGCTTCTTGTTGAATGCAATGATGTATGCAATACCTACAACTGTTCCCGGGAGGGCGTAGTTAAGGATTGCCGAGAAGTCGAAGAATCTTCTGAGCGGGAATTCCTTTCTTTGTACTATATAGCCGATGACGACGCCGAGGACGCCTCCGATCAGGGTGGAGAGAACGGCTATCTTCAGGGTGTCTGAAATAGCCTTCCTGCCACGCTTGAAGACGTAGGCATAATGGTCGAGTGTTATGGTTTCGTTTATTCCCCATACCTTTACAAGCGATCCTTTGAGGATGATGTAGTAGAGGTATATCACGAAAGCAAGTACAACTGTGGAAATAATTGTGCAGAGTACCTTAACTGCGACGGGAAGGGGACTGAAGACCGACTGGTGACCGCTCTTTCCGGATACCGTCACATAACTCTTCTTTCCGACAAGGAACTGCTGGAAGAAGAAGACGAGAACAGCCGGGATGAGCAGTAAGAGTGACAGTGCACTTCCGCCGTTGATATCGAACTTGCCTGTGATCTGGAGGTAGGCCTGGGTCGGAAGAACGGGGAATGTGTGGCTTCCCAGAATAAGCGGTGTCGCGAAGTCTGCCAGCGATGATCCGAAGAGGAGAAGGAACGAGTTTGCAACTGCCGGCATGCTGAGAGGGAATGTGACGGTTCTGAGGATTCTGCTGTTCTCCGCTCCAAGGGAGAGTGCAGCATCGTCGAGACTGGAACTCATTGTATTCAGTATTGCAGAGATTACCATGTACGAGACAGGGAAGTATGTCAACGTCTCTGCTATGAATGTCCCCGTGAAGCCGTATATGTTGAAATTCGGTATATTAAGAAGCTTTAGAAGCGTTCCGTTAGGCCCGAGCGCCATTGAAAGCGATATTGACGATGTGAACGGTGGTGATATTAACGGCAGTATTGTCACCGCGTTGATGATCACTTTAAGCCATGACGGCATGTTCATTCTATTGACGAAGAGAGCGAGTATGTATCCCAGAAGAGTTCCGAAGACAGCCACAAAGACAGCCAGGTAGAGTGAGTTCCACAGACTCTTGAGGTTGTTCTTGCTCAGATAGTTCTTCTTGAGCATCTCTATAGAGAATTCTCCATTCTTGAAGAATGCAGCAATGAGAAGCTTTATGATAGGGTAGAAGATGAATAGTGCAAAACATAACCAGATTATGGTCAGTGCACAGAAGAGGGTCGGATCACGTTTTATAAGAAGAGATTTCCCCGGACCCTTTGTTTGATTGCTTTTCATAGTTTTTCAGATTGTTATTTTGATTATTACTACATAAAGGGGAGGGCGTGCCTCCCCCCTTTTGATAACGTTTTGTGTCAGTTCGTGATGACTTCGTTTTCCCATCTTTCGATGAATCTTGCCCTGTTTTCACCCTTCCAGACAGAAGATGATTCGATGAGAGGAATCTTCGACATGTCGAGAGCTTCGAGCTTGACTTCGACATCGGGTCTTGTAGGAACGTAGCAGATGTCGTTTTCCATCATGAAGTCGCCGAGAGCCTTTGTTGAAGCCCAGTCCATGAGAGCCTTTGCAGCTTCGGGATGCTTGCATCCGTTTACGATTCCGCAGCCTTCAACACCGTATGTAACACCTTCCTTAGGATAGGAGATTACGAGCGGGTAGCCCTGGAGAACGATGTCGAGAGCATCAACAAGGTAGAAGATACCGCTTGCAGCCTGACCGTTTGCAATCGGGAGAGCTCCGCCTGCGCCGCTCTTTGTATAGAGCTGAACGTTCTTGTTCATCTTCTTCTGAAGATCGAATGCTTCATCTTCGCCCAGTCCGAGGACCATTGCGTAGATTCTCTCTGTTGCCGTTCCGCTTGTTCTTGCATCAGCCATCTGGAGTCCGTTTGCGTATGCAGAATCGAGAAGATCATACCAGCTTGTCGGAGCAGAGAGGTTGTTCTTTGCAAGGAAATCTGTATTCGTGAGGATGCAGAGCGGGATGAGACCGATTCCTGTCCAGTAATGATCGGGGCTCTGGTAGTTAGCTGGAATCTTGTCTGCTTCTTTCGGCGTGTACTGAACGAAGATGCCCTCGTCTACGCATGCGTCATATGTATCGGACGGACCGCCCCAGAGACAGTCGACCTGCGGGTTGTCCTTCTCTGCGATGAGTCTGGAGAGTGCCTCTCCGGAGCTGAGACGGACGAAGTTGACCTTGATTCCGGTGTCCTTTGTGAACTGTTCGAATACCTGCGTTGCATATTTTTCAGGCATGATCGAGTAGACGTCGAGGGTATCTTCGACTTTCTTGGCTTCCGATGCTCCCTGAGCAAACACGGAGAGTGCCATGAGCATGCAGAGAACGATGATAAATCCTTTTTTCACCTTTTTCCTCCTAAGATAAAAATGAATTATTCTGACTATAACACTGTTTTTGCAGCGTTTGCAAAAAAACGTGATTTTTTAAAAGAAAAAAGAACTTTTACGATTCCTGCATAAGAGACAATACGGTTATTCGCTATTTGTGGTGGGTAACCTCA
>CAVACS010000110.1:0-7958 GCA_963587105.1 Anaerovoracaceae bacterium
TGCCACTAAGAGATTACCACATATCGAGATGTGGTCCAAGTATTGAAGTAATGCCATCTCGTGATAAAGCACACTTCTCTTGTTATAATAGGGTCAGCACCGTAAACGAGTTTACCTCAAATCTTGACAACTGAAGCATTCTCACGTACATTTTAGATAGAAAAAGGCACCGCCAGTGGACGGTTGACCTCTAATTAATGACGAAATAGCCGCCCTTAAATTTGAAGCTCAGGACGGTTATTTGTTTTTAAAGCAACTGTAAAGTGCTATCAGTAATCCAATGACCGTAAATACGACCATTAAAGTTTCATATTCACTCATATGCTACCTCCTTTTTCTAAGAATTAACAAAGAATTAGGAGGCTGGAATTAACCTCCTAATATCCTATAACAGAAAATAAGAGGTCTAACCGCCCACCGTGTCACCACAGTGCCGTTAAGAGATTACCACATATCGAGATGAGTTACTACTATTGAGGTAGCTCCATTTCGTAATGAAGCAAAATTCTCCTGTTATAACAGGTCCAGCACCATAAACAAGTTTACCTCAAATCTTGACAACTGGAGGTTTATCACGTACATTATAGATAGAAAAAGGCACCGCCAGTGGACGGTTGACCTCACATCAAACAATTAGTAAATAACCGTTCTCGTTAGAGGTGAAGGACGGTTATTTATTTTTAAAGCAACTGTAAAGTGCTATCAGTAATCCAATGACCGTAAATACGACCATTAAAGTTTCATATTCACTCATATGCTACCTCCTATTCTAAGTCTTATCGTAGAATTAGGAGGCAAACACCTTCTAATATCCTATAACGGAAAATAAGAGGTCTAACCGCCCACCGTGTCACAGCAGTGCCGTTAAGAGATTACCATATATAAAGATGTGTTCCAAGTTTTGAGGTAATTTCCTAGCAGTTACGCATGAAAATTAACCATTTTTAGACCCCATTAAGGAATCTCTTGCTTTCTGTATTATATTAAAGTATAATACCAATATGAAGCTTGAAAACCTACCAGATTATGCCAAGCCGTTTAAGAAGAAAGGCTATGATGTCAGAAAACAGGGGGAGACATATTTTCTCTATAAGATTACTTCCCGGCGTGTTCCGGAGAAGAAGTACCCCGTACTTGAACAGGAGTACATCGGAGTTATAGACAAAAACGGCACACTCATCCGCAAAAAGGAATACCCGAAGACCGAAGAGAAAACACCTGTCCGGCTTGAGTATGGTCTCAGCTCATTCATCATGAAGACACACAAACGAACTCTAATCCGTTCACTCTTCAATGGCAGTATGGAAAAGAATAAGGCCCTGGTTATTTTGGCTGTCGTTAAATATGTTTTCGGTTCAACCTCTGACACAGCTATAGAGTGTTGCTGGCTCTCAAACGAGATGGGGGAAGATATTAAAAAGGCAAGAGATATATGCAGTCCTGACAGGTTGCAGAGACTTGTAAGGAAGATTGGAGAACTGGAAGGGCTATTATTTGGAGATGACAGAGACGACTTCGAGATTCTGATGAAGCTCTGCGTAATAGATAAAGGCAGCTCTTCAAAGCCAAGCTACCCTGATGAGGCATTAAAGATTCTCGAAAAACATGGAGTTACATTATGAATAAATGTACCAAGCTTAAAGATTACCTTGCCAGTGTTTCAATGTATTTCAAGAGCCTTGATACTCCATATAATCCGGGGAGAAATGAGGTTGACACATTTCTTCATATTCTTTCCCATGTTAAAGACTTCAGGATTAAGGGGAAGACGGTCTATAAACTGGAAAACATATTGGGTATATGTTTCTATCTGGCACTGAAAGGAGAATTCACATCTTTTCTGCATACAGAGATGTATGTACGGGTGAAAGAAGACGAATTTGTAGCACTCGGACTTATAAAGAAAGGCCAGATCCCTTCCCATGATACATATCTTTATATATTCAACAGGCTTGATGCGTCCTCTCTCAGAGATGTTTTTATTGATAAGTTCAAACAGTTTCTGGAAACGATATATAACCTTGTTGAGGGAAAAGACAATAAGCTTGTACTCCTCTCTGGAGATGGTAAGACATTCAACGGTTCCGGAAGAAAAGAGGGGAAAAAGATAAAAAGCCAGAGGAATTTGAATGTTTTCAATATGTATAGTGCATCAAACAGCATCTGCTCAAACTCAATTCCTCTCAGTGATAAGCAGTCAGAGATACCTACATTTGAGGAGATGCTGGAGAAGTACGACCTGAGAAAGACGATGGTAACTGCAGATGCTCTGCACTGCCAGAGAAAGATATGCTCAACCATTGTCAAGAAAAAAGGAAATTACGTCATAAAGGCCAAGAATAATCAGGAAGCCCTGGTTAATGAGATTTCCCAGTCTTTTGAAAAATACCAGAAGAAGATCAAGAAACTGTCATTTAATAACTGCGATTACGAAATGCTCCTCATTAAAGATATTATTTCTGATGTTGACTGGCCGGGATGTAAAAGTTACATAAAGATGATTTCGCATAAACGGGAGGACCAGAGTGACTATAACCCAATCCCTCAATACTTCGTCTCATCCGCTACAGATATTCAGTTGGTTGCTGAGGCTGTGGATAACAGATGGGACATTGAGGACGGACTGCACTTCTTCAAGGATAATTTCCTTAAAGAGGATTCTTGTACCTTTATGGGTAAGAATGCTGTGAAGGTTATGGCGACTATCAATAACATTGTCTATGCCTTCTATCGTATTGCTTCTGCTATTGTCGGTGATGAAACGATGTCAATGACAATCATACGGTACAAGGACACCCCGATAGAACTCATCTCGCTTGTTACACCGCTGTTAAAGAAAGTCAATTTAAACAAATTGATCAAACTGAACATGAAAGGTGTTAAAGAGGTCTGATTCCTTCCTTCATAGTTATAAACTTAGAGCTTGTCGATGATTTTTCTATCGACAGGCAGTCTCTGACCCTCGAGTTGAAAACTTGATAAAACACAACCCATTTTTATTTGAAAACCTTCGTTTTAATGCACTTTACGGCACTTTTTTTGTATTGATGCAAGTTTCATGCGTAACTGCTAGTAATTTCCTCTCGTAATCAAGAACATTTCTCCCATTATAATAGGGTCAGCACCGTAAACGAGTTTACCTCAAATCTTGACAACTGAAGGTTTATACCGTACATCATAAACAGAAAAAGGCACCGCCAGTGGACGGTTGACCTCTATAAAGCGATTAAAAATAACCGCTCAATATTCGAGGTAGAGCGGTTATTTTTTTGGGGAGCGGTGCTCTGTCACTCCCCTTTCTCTTTCTACTCTTTTCAATCAGATTACATGAAGAGCATCTGCATCGACGTTGAGATAGCACTCGTCTCCGACAGCGTAGACCTTCCTGTTCTTGGGGTTATGATCCTCGAGCTTGACAAGGGTGTTGCCGACCATGACGTGGTAGTTCTGGTAGGCACCCATGAAGCACGATACGATGACCCGGCATCTGATGGTGCCTTCGTCTCCGAGCTTGGCAGCTTCGGGCCTCAGGACTGCTGTGTAGTTTTCACCTATCTTCATGCCGTCCTTCTTCGGAACGGGAAGACGGAAGCCCTCGAAGGAGAGAACGCCGTAACCGCCTTCGTCACCTGTGTAGTCACCGCGGAGGAAGTTTGCCTCCCCTATGAAGTCTGCGACGAATTCGTCCACCGGATGATAGTAGATCTCCTCGGGAGTACCCATCTGTGCGACGACTCCCTTGTTCATGATGATGATCTTGTCGGATATTGCCATTGCCTCGCTCTGGTCATGCGTGACGTAGATGGCCGTTATACCGACTTCCTGCTGGATGCGTCTGATCTCCGTTCTCATCTGGACCCTGAGCTTTGCATCGAGGTTGGAGAGCGGCTCGTCGAAGAGGAGGACGCTGGGCTCGATGACAAGTGCACGTGCAAGTGCGACTCTCTGCTGCTGGCCGCCGGAGAGCTGATTGGTCATTCTCTCCTCCATACCGCTGAGCTCGACAAGCTCCAGGATCTTCAGAACCTTCTCTCTGATGACCTCCTTGCTGAACTTACGGATCTTGAGGCCGTATGCAACGTTGTCGAAGATGTTGTAGTGAGGAAGGAGGGCATAGCTCTGGAAGACCATGGCGGTATCACGCTTGTTGGGAGTGAGGGCGTTGATAGGCTCCTCACCAAGGTAGATCTCTCCTTCGTCCGGGCTTTCGAAGCCGGCGATCATTCTCAGCGTCGTCGTCTTACCGCAGCCCGAGGGTCCGAGGAGCGTCACGAACGACCCCGGCTCGATTTCGAGGGATGTGTCCTTTACTGCATAGAAATCCTTTCCCGTCTTGGGATCCTTGTAGATCTTTGATATGTGAGAGAGTCTGACACCCTTCTTGATCTTTTCTTCCATTATTTAGCCTCCTTGAGCTTTCTGCTCGTTCCGAAGTATTTGATGAAGAGGTTCATCAGAAGAACCGAGCCGTATGTGATAATGATGAGAATTGTTGCGAACGCACACGCAAGTCCGTACGAGCCCTTCTCCGCAAACTCGTTGATCTGGACAGTGATGAGCAGGAACTGCGGTGTGACGAGGAGTATTATTGCAGATATGGCAGTTATGCTCCTGACGAACGCCGTGACAAGACCGCTGAGGAAGGAATCCTTTATAAGCGGGAGCGTCACAGTCATGAAGACTCTGAAGGAGTCTGCTCCCATGTCATAGGCCGACTCCTCGATAGACTTGTCGATCTGTCTGAGCGCCGAGATCCCGCTTCGTGTACCTGTCGGCAGAGACCTTACGACGAAGACTATGACAAGAATGAGCGCAGAGCCGTATATTCCCTGGAGAAATCCCGTATGGAAGATGCCGCTTGCAAATCCCCTGATGTATCCGACACCGAGTACGGTGCCCGGAACAGCCATAGCAAGCATGCTCACTGCCTCGATGAAGCCCTTGGACTTGAACTTCTTCTTTACAACGAGGTAGGAGATGATCATCGACAGCAGTGCCGTGATCGGTGCCGAGATGAGAGAAAGGATGAAGGAGTCCTTGAACGCCTTGAGACCGTTGTACTTCGTGAATACCTGCTTGTACCACTTGAGAGTGAACGGGAAGAACCTGTAGCCCCATGTGGGGAAGAGAGCACCGATCGGAACACAGAGGTACATCACGATTACAAAGATGGCGATGAGGGAGCAGAATACGGTGAGAGGAATCTTCACGGATCTGTCCTCAATGAGCATTCTTGCTCTCGACGCCTTTCCTGTGAGCGTCGCTGCTGTCTTCTTTTCAAGGACATACTTCTGGACCATGAACATTCCGAGCGTTATTACAAGAAGCACGACAGCCATCGCCGCGGCACCGGCCTTGTCGTAGGCACCGGTGATCTGGAGATAGATAGTCGTTGCAAGAGTGTCGTACGAGCCGCCGATGATCATCGGGTTTGCAAAGTCTGCAATCGACTCGATGAAGGTGACAAGAAATGCATTTCCCAGTCCCGGAAGGAGAAGAGGAAGCGTGACGGAGGAGAAGACCTTGAATCTGGTCGCTCCCATGTCGCGTGCAGCCTCCTCGAGGGACGGGTCTATATTCTTCAGCAGTCCCCTCAGCATCATATAACATACGGGGAAGAATGTGAGTGACTGCACTATCACAATTCCCCAGAACCCGTAGACCGAGTTGTCATATATGTGGAGAAGGAACCTCGTGATTATTCCGGCCTTGCCGAACAGCATTATCATGGAAAGGGATAAAACGAACGGCGGAGATACGACAGGCAGCATGCTGACCACCTTGAAGAGTCCTCCGACGAACCTGTTCATCCTGAGATAGACTTCGACGTAGGCGAACAAGAGGCCCACGAGAGTCGAGAAGATACCGACGACGAAACCGACCTTGAGGGTGTTGGTTATCGCGCGGGTGAATGTCGGCATTTTGAAGATGCGTCTGAATACGCTGAAGCCGAAGCTTCCGTCACCGACTACTGAATCCACGAGAAGAATCGCCAGCGGATACAGAATGAATAATGTAAGGAAAGCAATGAGCACGACAATGGTGGTGACCATCACGGGGTCTGCCATCAGCTTCTTCCTGTCGAGCGCTGCGCCTTGGCTTCTAGCCATATTCTTTCCTCCTTATATTTAAAAAGCGAGGGATGGCGGAATGCCGTCACCCCTCTTTCCTTTTCTGTCAGGTTTGTCTTACTTGACCTGGAATCTTGTTGTGTCGCCTGTTGCAGCACCGCTTGCTGCGAGAGCGGCCATGACATCCTCGACGTACTGCTTTGTGTTTGCTGTAGCATCATCGAAGTCGTAGTCGATGACGTTGGAGGGATCGAGACCGAATTCGTATGCGATTTCGGGCTGCTCTGCATTGTCAAGGACGAGGAACTGATAGGAACCGAATTCCTTAGCCTGGTTGACGCAGTCGGGAGAGAGAGCATATTCGATCCAGAGCTTAGCAGCATTCATGTGCTTTGCACCCTTGAAGATTGCTGTAGCTCCGACCTCGAATGTCGTTCCGCTTGACGGGATGACGAGACCGATGTTCGCATATCCGTTGTCGACGATCTGGTAGATACCGTCGTGGAGGAATCCGATACCGATTGCGCACTCACCTGTTCCGACGTTCTTCGACGGGCCCGAGCCGCTCTTTGTGTAGACTTCGATGTTCTTGTCGAGAGCAACAAGATACTTCATAGCTTCATCGTGTCCGTACTTCTGGATGATTGTATTGAGGAAGAGCTTTGCCGTTCCTGCAGTGTTGTAGTTACTCAGCCAGATGAGGCCCTTGTATTCTTCCTTGATGAGGTCGGAAAAATCCTTCGGGGGTTCGAGTCCGAGGCGGTTGAGTTCGTCGATATTGTACATGAAGCCGAGAATACCTGTGTAGATGCCGTACCAGTAGTTGTTCTTGTCCTTGTAGACACTCTTTGTGATATGGGAAGCGTTCTTTGCTTCATAAGCTTCGAGAAGGCCTTCGCTTGCAAGCATGTTGTACGGGTCTGTCGTGCCGCCGAAGAATACGTCAGCTGACGGGTTTCCGTTCTCTTCCTCGATCTTTGCCTGGACTTCACCTGTGGAAAGTCTCTGGAATGTGACCTTGATTCCGTAGAGCTCTTCGAACTTCCTGCATGCTGCTGCAAGATATTCCTCTTCGCACGAGCCGTAGACGACGAGTTCGCCTTCAGCCTTTGCCGCAGCCACGAGGTCGTCAGATACGTCTACTGTCGATGCCGCCGTCGTCTTTGTTTCCGATGCACCCTGTGCAAATGCAGATACGATAGCAAGGCAGAATATGAGAGCGATTGCTAATACTTTCTTCATATAAAATCCTCCATTTGTTAGATTTTGAAATCAACAAGTAATTATCATGCCGATGTAATCTGAATGCAACAAAAATCGGCAGAAACAGTTTTTATCAACCTGCGTTATCGCATGATAAAAAGTGGTTATGGAGAGAGAAGATGCAAAAAAAATGGACGACTCCTAAGAACCGTCCTACTCAATCGAGATGGATTACATGAGATCCTTGGGCTTGCGTGCAGTGTTGCCTGTCTTTTCACAGTATGCAACATGGCGAAGCTTACCGTTCTCGAATACACTCTTCATCTTGATGACTCCGCCCCACTTGCTGACGAGAGCCTTAGCACCTTCACGATGAGCGTTCTTTGATACATTACCCGGCATATCTATATTCCTCCGACAAATTATTCAAGCTACCAAGCCATAATATACAAATTGCATCATTCTTTGTCAAATCCTGACCTGACGAGAATAGGTTTTAGCACAGATTGAGGTTTCTTGTCATCCTTCCCGGCACTACTTTCGTTATTTTTTCTCACGGGGTACTTGATTTTGTCCTTTCGATTGAATTATAGTTTCATTCGTGCTCATATCAGGGCATGCGTGCCACCTTAGCTCAGCTGGCCAGAGCACGTGATTTGTAATCTCGGGGTCGTTGGTTCGAAT
>CAVACS010000111.1:0-7937 GCA_963587105.1 Anaerovoracaceae bacterium
CTCTTCGTCGTCAGCGGCCGTTATCTCGATATCACGATAGGGGACGAGAGCGTTAATCTAGAAGGAAACTTCCTTTCGGGAAGCTTTACAAAGAGCCCGTTCATCGGCAATGTAACAATAGATATCGAAAACATCGTCAATGCGTCATTCACATTCGATCTCTCATCCCGCATTGAAGCCAAGGCCGATATAAAGGCATTCAATATGGGCCTCGTGAACCTCCTTCTTAAATATCCGACTCTGGTATTCAGAGACGATCTTGTGGGTGGGGAGGTCTCGCTTACGGGAGAGGGAGGAACATTCTCGCTCAACGGAGCGCTCCACGCAGAGGAGCTCGGAGTCGATGTATTCTGGGTCGAGGACCAGAGCCTCATATTCCACAACCCATCATTCATCATCTGGGACAACAATCTCTCCTCGTCGTTTACATACGTCACTGTATACGACAAGCTCACAAGCGAAAGAAAGATGGTGAGGATGACGGTGGGAGTTGCAATGTCGGAGACGCTGAGCATGGAGAGCTGGGAAGTCGACATCTACATCGATGAGGACAACAGCGTAAGGCTGCGTATTCCGCTACCGAAGATCGGAATCGACATCCTGGGCTACGTCAGCGGCCACTACTATGCATATTCCGATTCCGCCGGCATGAACAATGACGGCATTCTCAATCTCACCGACACCACTGTCTCTGTCGGCATGAACCCCTATCCTGCATGGTATGACGAGATAACGGGAACAACCTTCATGGACATGAGGCTGAACTTCGGAAAGAACAACCGCGTCCTCTATCCTTCGGGAGGGGATCCAATCTTCACGATAGACCTCCAGGAGAACTCCTCGGTTTATGCATACATGGGAGCAGACAACGACTTCTCCTTCTCCGGAGACATCCAGATAAGGGGAGGGGAGATATACTATTTCCAGAAATACTTCTACATAACCAGCGGGTCCATCGCATTCGACGATCCGACACGCTTCAACCCCAGGATCAACCTCAGGGCAACACTCAGGGACTACACCTCATCCTCCGAGAAGGTCGAGATATACCTTGTGATGAAGGACAATACATTCGACAATCTCTCCCCCACACTCGAGAGCTCGCCTGTCATGGAGCTCAGCGAGATAATGGAGATCCTGGGGCAGTCCATACTTCCATCATCGACATACGGCGACGTCAGCGTTTCAAGCGTTGCCTCCCTTGTCACCGAGGGCTTCGACATACTCTCCCGTCTCGGCATAGTAACGACAGGAAACCCCCTCTCATCGCTCTCCTCGTCGCTCAAGAAGGTCTTCGGTGTCGACTCCTTCTCGCTCCATTCAAACATCCTCAACAACATAGTCGCCGACACCCTTTCCAGCGGCTCTTCGACGCTTTCCGCACAGTACTCCCCGATGGCGAAATTCCTCAACGGAACGACACTCAACGTCGGTAAGTACCTGACGCAGAACCTCTACCTCCAGCTCATGGCACACCTCGAGTCGACGGGAGACAGGTCGAGCTACACCATAATATCTGACGACCTTGCACTCGATACCGAGTTCTCCCTCGAATGGACGAACAGCGCATTCAGCGTCACATTCTTCACACGCCCGAGCTATTTCTCCTTCGATTCCATACTCTCTTCGTTCGGCTTCAGTATCACAAAGACACTCAACTTCTAGATAAAAACAAATAAAACACAAAGATAAAAAGAGAAGGGGTAAGGTTAATTCATTCATGATCAATAAGATAATAAAAAAACATCTTCCGGCCTTCCATTTGAGTTACCTCCCTTTTTCTGTTAAACTCACATGAGAGGTAAATATGAGGAAAAGTAAGCTTTTAGTTACTTTGATTGTTATTGCACTTATCGCTCTTCTTCCGCTTTCAGCTTCCGACGGCGACTGGTATGACGGAAAGACGATCACGAGAATAGAATTCACAGGACTCAGGAACGTCAAGGCTTCTACTGCCGACGCTCTTGTAAAGAGCTATGTGGGAAAGGCCTTCAGCGACGAACTCTACTCCGAGCTCGACAACACTCTCTACTCCCAGAGCTGGATGAGCTACATGCTCGTTGATGCCCTCGAGGATGAGAATGACGAGAACGGACTTGTGCTCTCCATCACAGTCTATGAAAACCCCATGATCGCATCTGTCGAATTCGAAGGCAACGCGAAGGTGAACAGGACGACTCTCTCGTCTGCCCAGAACCTCTCGAAGGGCTCCTTCTATTCCTCGAACAACATAAATGCAAATGTAGAACTTATCAGGGAACACTACCTCTCGAAGGGCTACAACGACGTAACTGTCAAAGGTGATGTCACCGAGGACGATGAGACGAACACAGTAACTGTGAAGTACACGATAAGCGAAGGAAAGCAGTACAAGGTCAGATCCATACTCTTCGAAGGAAACAGCGCCATCCAGTCAAAGGAGCTCAAGAACCTTCTTTCAACGAAGGAGAAGTCCTTCTTCAACGGCGGAAATTTCGTCGAGAGCACACTCTCGGCAGATGAAGAGACCATTATCAGCTACTATGCGACAAAGGGTTACCCCGATGCCGTAATCAGACAGGTGAGGAAGGAAGAGATCGAGGATGAGACAACAGATACGACCATTTACCTCAACATCACCTTCGTCCTCGAGGAAGGAGAACTCTGGCGCATAGGAAGTGTCACCGTCACAGGCAACGTTACATTCACGGACGAAGAGATAAGCGCGCTTGTGACTCTACAGGACGGCGACATATACAACAGCGAGAAGATCGAGTCTGTCTATTCCTCGATCGCCATGAAATACTACGACAACGGCTATGTCTATTCCTCGATCACACCGTCTCTTGTCGAGAAAGAGGGGAATATCGTGGACGTGATGTTCTCTATCGTCGAAGGGCCGCAGACAGTAATCGAGGAGATAAGAATCAAAGGACTGGAGAAGACGAAGCCCTACGTACTCGAACGCGAGATGGACATAAAGGTCGGAGATGTATTCTCACGCAGCGCATTCATACAGTCGCAGCAGAACATGTACAACACGTCGCTCCTGAAGAACATCACGGCAAACATCTATCCCGGCACAACAGAGAACGGCGTCATATGTGAATTCTCGGTCGAAGAGGCCAATACGATGGAGCTTCAGTTCGGTGCAACATTCGGCGCATCCGAAGTCGACGGCTTCCCCGTTTCCGGCTTTCTGAGCCTCTCGAACTCCAACCTCGGAGGAACGGGACGCTCCCTCACGCTTTCGACCGAGCTCAGTCCGACGACGCAGGCTCTTTCCCTCTCGCTCTCCGACAGCTGGGTCGGCGACGCAAGATGGTCCAACGCAGTGAGTATCTCGGCCGCAAGAAACGTGAGATCTAATACCCTCCAGAGAGGTATCGGAAGTGCATACTACGACGGAAGGGATGACGGCGAGGTGACATATCCGCTCGGCTACAACTCCGCATACGAATGGTATTCATCGTCTCAGACGACACCTTCCTCCTCGTCTCTCATGAAGTACGATAACTACTCCTTCACAGTCGGCTACTCGTCCGGCTATTCATGGGTATTCTCCTCCGGTACACTATCGGCATCCGGCGGAGTATCTGTCGGCCTCAACAGAGCAGTCTATGACGAAGACAAGTACGATCCGTACGAATATCTGATAAAGAAGTACAGGGAGAAGTGGCAGTTCTCCAACAAGCTCAGTGCCACACTGACATGGGATGCAAGAAACTATGTAAGCACGACGCCCCACGGCTATGTGGCAACGCTGCAGTACACATATGCAGGAGGCTTCCTCGGAGGTCTTTCGAACTACAACAAGCTTTCTCTCAATCTCAGTATGTATACGGGAATATGGAGATTCGAGAACAAGGACAAGGGAACAGCGAAGAACCTCATCCTCGGCTTCACAAGCGGTGTCGACTTCATGCTTCCACAGTTCTGGAACAAGGACAACACAGGCTGGCAGTGGCATGACGCAAAGGACGGAGCTACGAAGTACGAGATGCTCTACATCGACGGCATGAACATCGGACGCGGCTTCTCTGTCCAGACAGACAAGTCCTTCCTCTGGAACAACCAGCTCGATCTGACATATCCCCTGGCAGAGGATGTCCTGTCTCTCGAGGCATTCGTCTCTGCAACTGCTGTAAAGACGAGACTCGAGAAGCTCTCCTTCTCCTCTCTCGACTGGTATATGGCGGCAGGATTCGGAATAAAGATGGAAATTCCGGGTTTCCCCCTTGGTCTTTACCTTGTGAAAAATGCTACAATAATGTCAGGCGAGTCCTTTAGCTGGATAAAGGGTCCGTTATTCTCAAGCGGGGATAAGGGAGGATTGAGTCTGGTACTGGCTATCACGACCTCCATATACTGATGGAAGAAAAGAAAAACGAAACGCTGACGCCGATGGTGCGCCAGTACATGGAAATAAAAAAGGAGCATCAGGACAAGGTGCTCTTTTTCCGTTTAGGCGACTTCTACGAAATGTTCAATGAAGACGCCGTCGAGGTGTCGAAGCTTTTGAATCTCACGCTCACACACCGCGGCACAATGCCGATGTGCGGTATCCCGTATCATGCGGCGAAGAACTACCTCAAAAGGCTTCTCGAGTGCGGCAAGAAGGTCGCACTCTGCGAGCAGTTCGTCACTGACGAAAAAAAGCTTGCAGATCGCACGGTCACCCAGATCTTCACGCCCGCCACAGTCGTCGACGACGAGTACATAGACAGCCTCTCTTCTCAATATATTGCCTCCATTTCGACGGACAGAAAGGGTGTATACACAGCCTGGTGCGACATAACAACGGGAGAAGCGAAGGTAACGACCCTTCCTCTCGAGAAGAACTTCTCCTCACTCGAGTCACTTCTCTGCAAAATCGAATGCAAGGAGATAATATGCCCCGACGACACATACTTCTCCGAAAAGGAACTGAGGCGCGTACTCGACTCCCAGAGAGCCATGATCAGCAAGCTTCCCACATGGTATTTCAGCCAGAGGGAGGGGAAAAAGGCTGTAGAGAAGCAGTTCGGCCTTTCTTTCCTCCGTCTCTCCGGAATAGGGGAGAAGGGGCCTGAGCTTCCCGCAGTAGGGGCGCTTCTTGATTACATACTGGAGAACGCGAAGACACAGCTGCCGCAGCTGAGGTACATCGAAAAGGTCAGCGGAAGCGACTCTATGTTTCTCAACACTGCATCGGTGAAGAACCTTGAGCTTGTCCACAACACAGAGGACAACTCGACTCAATACACGCTCTTTTCTTCGATCAACAGAACAAAGACACCATCGGGCTCTAGATTCCTGAAGGATGCAATTCTCCATCCTCTTGTAGATATTGCGAAAATCAAGGAGAGACAGTACTGGGTGGAACTCCTCGTCTCCGACAGAAACGAGAACGAGAGAGTAAGACGGTGTCTCTCCTCCATCAGCGACCTCGAACGTCTTTCTGTAAAGGCCGGAATGAAGAGACTGACGCCGCGCGACCTCATTGCGATAAGCGAGAGCACCTCGCTATTTCTCGAACTTGTGGAGAATAATGAGCGCTACCTCGAACTCTCTCAGAACGCATCATTCGACTTCGAAGGCCTGATCTCATTCTCGACAGATGTCCTGAGGGCGGTGAACAGGGAATGCACGAATATAAACAACGCAGGAACGATCATCAACGACGGCTATGACGAGACGCTCGACGAGCTGCGAAATCTCTCCCGCTCGGGAAGCTCCGTACTCGAAGAATACCTTGAGAGAATAAAGGCCGAAACGGGAATCACAACACTCAAGGTCGGAGAGAACAGGGTGATCGGAAGCTATCTGGAAGTGAGTAAAGGACAGCTTGATAAGGTTCCTTCTTCCTTTATCCGTCGTCAGACTCTCGTCGGTGGAGAGCGCTTCACGACAGACGAGCTTTTAGCGATACAGGATAAGCTCCTCTCAGCAAAAGACGATGAGGCAAAGAAGGAGAGAAGCGTCTTCACCTCTCTGACTGACCGTGCCTTCGCCCTTACTGATGATATAGAGAGGATGGGGAAGGTTATAACACTCATCGATTTCTACTCCTCTGCCGCGGAGTGCGCACTCGAGAAGAACTACACAAAACCAGAGATGACAGAAGAGGGGGAGATGACAATCGAGGACGGACGACATCCCGTTGTCGAAGACTACACCGAGAACTACATCCCCAACTCCTTCTCCTCTCTCTCCTCGCGCTTCAGCCTCATCACAGGCCCCAACATGGCGGGAAAATCGACATACCTGAGACAGATAGCGCTCATAACGCTTATGGCCCATATGGGATATTTCGTTCCTGCAGCAAAGGCCGTTATCCCGATTACCGACAAGATATTCTGCCGGGTAGGGGCCTCCGACAACCTCTCGAAGGGGGAGAGCACCTTCCTTGTGGAGATGAGCGAATCGAGCCAGATACTTCTCTCCCTTACTCCGAAAAGCCTTGTCATAATGGACGAGATAGGACGCGGAACAAGCACCGAGGACGGAATGAGCATCGCATACGCCATAATGGAGTACCTCAGAAAATCTGGTGCGATAACACTCTTCTCGACACACTACCACGAACTTACGATGCTCGATACATCCGGCATCCAGCTTCTGCATATGGCAGTATTGGAGGAGAAGAACCAGATAACCTTCCTCAGAAAGGCGGAGAAGGGAGTCGCGGCATCCTCATACGGCATACATGTAGCAAAGCTTGCGGGAATTCCGAGGGAGATCATAAACTCTGCCAACTCATTCATGAAGAAGCACTTTGCCGACTACTCGATGAGAGGCGACGAGGGCTCGCTCTTCACGACAGAGGGAAGGGACATGACGGCGACCGACGAGCTTATCGAAATGATTACCGATTTCGATACGGACTCCTCCACTCCGCTCGAGGCATTGATGTTCATAGAGGAACTGAAGAAGAAAATAAAGGAAGACAAGTAACCTTTCTCCCTCTATAATCTTTATTCTGTATGAACGAAACAGCAGTTTTCACAATAAATGTCATCATCTGTTCATTCATCGTAGCCGTTCATCTCGACAGAAGGACGATGGAGAGGGAGAAGGTCGGGGACATAACGAAATGTTTTCTCATTCCGTCGCTCTATTCGACGCTCTTCACGGCCTCCCGTGCCTTCCCGCGTGAGATTGCACGGCCGTGGATGCTTCTTCTCATCACCGTATTCTATACCCTCGGAGACATACTTCTATTGGAGAAGAAGCCGTTCTGGCGCTTCATACTCGGTGCCGTTTCCTTTGCCTGCGGCCATATGACATATGTCATCTACTTCTCGTTCTACGGCCTCAACATCTACACCCTCATCGGAGGAATGGCGCTCTTCGCCGTTCCGTTTGCCGCAGTAGTGAAGAAGGTTCTGCAGTACAGAAGGATCAAGCTCGGCTATGCCGGAATCCTCTATGCCTTCATACTCTATCTCTTCGGGGTGGGTATGTGTGCAGTCTTCTCCTTCCAGTATATAAAGACCTCGCTCCTGGTCTTTGTCGGAGTATGCCTCTTCATGTTCTCAGACGGAAGAATAGCCCTCAGAGCCCTCAAGGGTGAGAAGAAATACACCTCATTCATAATAATGCTGACATACATAGCGGCAAACGTATGCCTTGTTCTCGGTGTATGGTGTATAAACGTACCTCTTGAATAATAAACAGAAGATATGGTTTGACATTCCCTGCCAAGTTAAATTACCATTTTTTTACCATAAGGAGAGAGAAATATGAAAAAGAGATTCCCCCCCCCTGTTCTTGTATTAATCACCCTGGCTGTTCTTATCTTAGTGGCAGGCTGCAGCAATACGAAGGATCATGTACATTCCTACGTCCTCGATGATTCAAAGTGGGGCAGCGACGAGAGCAGCCACTGGCATGTCTTCAAATGCGTATGCGGAGATGAAAAGAAGGTTGATACAGCTTCCCATGCCTTCGGAGAAAAGACTGAAACAGACGGAACC
>CAVACS010000112.1:0-7854 GCA_963587105.1 Anaerovoracaceae bacterium
TTCCTCTCACGATGCAAGCATCGGAGTTTCCACCTCAATAAGGTTAAACAATGAAAATACTTATCGCATCAGACATACACGGCTCAGAATACAGGGCGAAGCAGATATATGACATATGGCGGAGAGGAGACTATGACAGAGTCTTTCTTCTGGGGGACCTTCTGTATCACGGACCGAGGAATGATCTTCCGCCTCACTACAGGCCGAAGGGGGTCATTCCTCTTCTCTCGGAGATGAAGGACTCTGTCACAGCCGTCAGGGGAAACTGCGACGCCGAGGTCGACCAGATGGTCCTTCCCTTTCCTATCATGGATGACTCGAAGACGCTCTCTGTCGACGGAAGGAGAATCTTTTTAATGCACGGCCACCACGATCTGGACTTCGGATCTGCCGACGTTGTCATGAGCGGACACACACATGTTCCGGTTCTTGAGAACAGGGGGGAGGTTCTCTTTCTCAACCCCGGCTCGACAACCATACCGAAAGGGGGAAGCGGGCCCTGTTATGCCGTCTGGAACAGAGGCAGAATAGAGATAATATCTCTAGACGACGGACACATAGTCAAGGCATGGGAAGGATAACGTAACAGTCACCTTACCCTTCTCCTCGTCCTCTGTTATGTCCACTTCTCCGTTATGGAGTTCCATTATCTGGTACACGATACTGAGCCCGAGACCGCTTCCTGCACTTCCCGTACGTGACTGGTCTCCTCTGCTCCACGGCTCGAAGAACTGCGGGAGAGGCTTCGGGAGCGTTCCGTCGTTGGATACCTTTATAATGAGGTTGTTCTCCTTCTCCTCAGTCTCGATTTCCGGAAGACTGTCACTTGTGCGGTACTGCTCTGCATTGCGGAGAATCTCCTCGAGGGCGCGCGTGATGAGGCCGTCGTCGGCGTAGACTATCTCGCTTTCTTTGAAGATGCATCTGACAGACGTGTTGATTTTGAGGCAGGCAGTATCGATCTCGTCCTTCAGAACCAGCTCTCTCTTCTCGCACTTTGCATCGGGAGAGAGCAGATACGAATAATACGATACGCTTGCGATCCTCTCCTTGAGGGTATCATTCTCCTTCCTGAGGGTCGTTATTATCTCGTCAGTGAGCGGAAAGAGTCCGTCGGAAACACCCTCGAGTATCATGTTCATGCTCGTCACAGGTGTATTAAGGTCATGCGAGATATTCCTGATCCATTCCTTACGCGATGCCGAATGACGTCTCAGATCCTTGCCCAGGGCTTCGATCGAAGAGCCTATCTGGTTGTACTCGATGACCTTCGAATCGGGGACTGTCACATCAAAGTGGCCCGAGGAGAGCAGCGAGAGCGCCTTCTCTATGTTCTTGACGTTTCTCTCCGTCCGCCTTGAGACGACATATGCCAGAACAGAGCCCACGATGATGATAAGCGGAATTGTGAAAGCCAGGGCCTTGTATACTTCCTGGAGGATGAACTTCGTCGGCGTGTAGTAATCGACGGAGTAGACAAGAACGTCAAGGTACGCCGCGATGCTGCCGTTGATGTATACGGAAATCGTTCCCGCGATATCGGCCTTCCTGATTGACGAAGGATACGAGACGAAGACGCGGCCCGTGTCGTTCGTCTTATGGAACGAGACACTGTCGATGGTTGTGCTGAAGAGCGACGACATCGTCACATCGAGCTCGTACTGCGGAGATGGGAGCTCGTAGACGGTGGTCTTTCTGCTCGTGCTGCTTGTGCTTCTTGCTGTCGTGGTCAGCGGATCCTCGATGTATGTGAAACTGCCGTCGCCGGATGAGACGAGCTGGGGTATGACGGAGCCGTCCCCGCTCTGACCGAATGTCAGGAGCTGACCGCCGGCAGTACTCCTGAGGACGAAGCCGCTTATTCTCTCGGAGGCATTCGAGAAGACGTAATCGTAGATACTTGTCGCATTCGTGACGTCGGCCTTCGAGAGTGTCTTCTCCACATTGGAGGCAAACTCCTCGAATACCTGATCCGACCAGGAGTATATGACCCTCTTCGAGAAGACGGTTATGCATGCAACCTGCAGTACAGATATCGCAATCAATATGAGGAGGATTGCAAAGAGGAGTCTGACGAACTGTCTGTGCATCAGGCCTTCTTACCGGAGAACCGGTATCCGTAGCCGCGCACCGTATCTATCCAGTTGCCCGGGCGCAGCTTGGTCCTTATGTTCTTTATATGGGTATCGACAACACGCTCGTAGCTCTCGAAGGAGTAGTCGAAGCACTCCTCGAGTATCTGGGCGCGTGTAATGAGATTGGGCTCGTTGGAAACGAGGTAGAGCACGATCCTCCACTCCGCTGCAGTGAGGTTGATGGGAACGTCGTTGACCCTTATCTCGTGAATATCCTCATCTATGTAGAGGCTGTTCTCCCCGTCGAGGTAGGTATACTTGTTCTTTGATGTTCCCGCTCCCTCGTCGACTCTCCGAAAGAGTGCCTGGATACGAAGTACAAGCTCCTTGGGGCTGAACGGCTTTGTTATATAGTCGTCGGCGCCGAGTTCGAAGCCGAGAATTCTGTCGCTTTCATCCACGCGGGCCGTAAGGAATATGACGGGAAGACGGTCGTTCTTCTCCTTTATCTCCTTGACAAAGGCAAAGCCGTCACCGTCGGGAAGCATGACGTCCTGGATGAGCATGTCGGGCATCTTCTTCGAGAATCCATCCCTTGCCTCCTGGAGGTTCTTGAATCCCGCTGCCTCGTAGCCCGAGAGCGACAGATACTGTACAACACCGTTTCTTATTACTTCATGGTCTTCAACTACATAGATAAGTTTCATGAGCCTATTGTCACGGGGAGACGGGCAAGTTGCAAGTTTCTGCCTCCCAAATATACAAAAACTACAAGTTGAAACTCTCCCGCATCCCTGTCAGAGGGAAAGAAGCGCACTCAGGGTGCCTTCAAGCTCCCCGTTTCTCTCCCTGCTGTATAGGAACGTCCTTATTCCGAGTCTCTCTGCAGAGCTCGTGTTCTCCTCTCTGTCGTCGACGAAGAATGCCTCTGCCGGATCAGCACACTCCTTCTCGAGGATATAACGGTAGAACGCAGGGCCGGGCTTTGTAAGATGCATCTCGTGCGAAAAATAGAGTGCATCGAAATAGGAGTACGGTTTTTCATCAAGCCGCGATATGACATCGGCATGGGGACGGAAGGTATTCGAGCCGATGACAATCCTCCCTCCGTGTTTTCTTATCGTTTCAAGCACAGGAAGAAGAGATCTGTTCACCGAAGGGTGATATATGCGGGAAAAGAGATTGCCCTCGATCTTCACGCCGAACTCCTTCTCGAGGTGCCACATGTAGGAAAGCGTATCCATCCAACCCTCCATCAGAGGGATGTCGTACTTCTCATAGTCCTTCATGAATGCATTCTCGTCGACTTCCAGATACCGGGCTATTTCCGGAAAGTTGACACTGCCGTCAACGAGGACTCCTCCCATATCGAAGATGAAGAGTTTTGTCTTCATTTTTCCTCCCTGCCGTGTTTTTTCACGACGAATCTGTAGCCGACGATCCCGAGCACTGTCATCGTGACGATGACTACGGCGACGATGATTGCCAGGAAATAGCTTTTACTGTTCATGGCGCTTCCTCCGATTGAACTCAGCCATGCGGCGGGAATACGTGCAAACGTGGAAATCAGGAAGAAGAGAAGAAAGGGCATGTCCGTAAGGCCGCAGTAGAAGCAGAGAAGGTCCTTCGGCGTTCCCGGAGCAAGAAAAAGGATAAGTATGATAACGTCTCTCCTTCTGTTTGTCCTGAGGAACTTCAGCTCCTCGATCTGCTCCTTTTTAAAAAAAACCTCAAGAAGGCTTCGTCCGAATTTCCTCACAAGAAGAAAGACTGCAGCGGAGCCCAGCCCAAGTCCGATTGTGCTGAGAACGGTAGCCTCTATATGGCCGAATGCATAGCCTCCGGCAAGCTCGATGGGTCCGCCGGGTATTATAGCAACAAGAACCTGCAGAAAGCAGATTCCGACATATGCCGCCTTTCCCCATACGCCCATGCTCTCTATCCAGGCTCTGAAGGTCTCCGGGTCCTTTGCTGTCTTCACAATCGGGATGCCGACGAAGAAGAAAGCGGAAGCAGAGAAGAGAACGAATATGACTATGGAGAGAATACCGATTATCTTCTTCTGCCTTTCTGTAAGTTCTTTCTCCATCAGAGTACTCTTCCTTCTCCTGTATATAGAATCTTCCCGCCGAGGGATGCAAGCTTTCCGTTGAGAATCACGCACTCGATTCCCTCGTTCGTTCCCCTCTCCCCAGTCTTTAGCTTCTCCAGATCAAATACCGTTATATCTGCACGGTAACCCTCATCCAAAATTCCCCTGTCCTTTATTCCGAAGCGCTCAGCCGTCTCTCCGGTCATCCGCCTCACGGCCTCCTCGAGAGAGAGGAGCTTTCTGTCCCTGACATATTTTGAAAGGAATTCCACCGTCGCATGATATGAGCGCGGGTGCGGAACGGGAGACGAGTAGAGGCTGTCGGAGCCGAAGCACATCAGAGGATGGACCATTATTCTCTCGAGAGTTTCATCGGTTTCGGTTGTATCTGTCATGACGGCAAGTCCTGTCTCGTCTCTGAGAATATCGAAAAGGGCGTCGAGGGGATCTGATACTTTCATTTCTCCGGCAATCTCCTCGAGAGTCATCCCGTTATACTGCGGCGAGGAGGAAAGAAAGAGCGCTTTTATGTTCTCCGGTCCTACAAGGGGATAGATACTGTCCCAGGTGGTATCTTCCATGATCTCCTTTCTGATGACCTCCCTTTCGCTCTCGAGAGAGAGTGCCATCCTCTGTTCAAGCCTCGAGTAGGCAAGAACACGGGGCGGAAGGAGTGAGAAGAGGGATGTGGAGCCGAATGTGTACGGGTACTGGTCGAACTTGACGTCAAGTCCGTCATTTCTGTACTCCTCGATGAGAGAGAGCATCTTCAGAGCCTCTCCCTGGTTACGTCCTCCTATGGCCTTCAGGTGTGATATCTCGGTCCTGACACCGCTTTTGAGAGCAGTAGAGAGAACCTCCCTCAGCGATTCAAGACAGCCGTTTCCCTCACTTCTGTGATGGACGGTGAATATTCCCCCTTCCTCCTTCACCGTCTCGAGGATCCTTGAAAGCTCCTTCTCGTCAGAGTAGACGCACGGCGAGTAATAGAGCCCTGTCGAGAAACCTTTCGCGCCCGAGCGGAGCTCACCTCTCAAAGTCGAGCACATTCTCTCTATCTCCTCTTCCCTCGCTTCTCTTGTACAGTCAGAGCCCATTGCGGCAATTCTGAGTGCCGTATGGGAGACGAGAAAGAGTTCATTCACTCCGATTTTCTTCTCCAGGTAATATCTCTTCATGGAGGAAAAGTCCTTCCATTTCCACTCGTTCCATTCTCCCAGGACATCCTTCACCATATCCTTCAGAAGCGGACTGATATAAGGAAAGACCCCGATACCGCAGTTCCCGGTAACGTCCGTCGTTATGCCCTGTCCGATCCTCGCTTCAGCCTTCGGATCCCTCAGGACAAGAAAATCCGTATGACAGTGACTGTCGATGAAGCCGGGAGCTATGTACTTTCCACTGCAGTCGATGACGAGGCGCGAGCGCGAAATATCGCTTGTCGTCACAAGGGCGATGGAATCGGAGAATATTGCGACGTTGGCCCGGAAGGGCTTCGAGCCCCTGCCGTCGAGGACAAGTCCGTTCTTCAATATAATGTCATACACTGCGTTCGAGCTCCCCGTATGTACTCTTCATCATTCTCTCGATGTAGTTGGTCATATCTGTATAGACACCCTTTGAAGAAACGAGTGCATAGGCAGCCTTGGCCTCGTTGATCGATGAAAGAGGAAGGGACGGCGGTACATAACCGCTTCTTAAAAGCTCGCCTGCAAAGACAAGATAAGTAAAGAAGGCCATATGACGGCTGTAGGGTGCAATTCTTCCAAGTTCCCCCGATAGAAGAAGTGCCGACGAGAGGGGATGCATCGCCGACCACGACGATTCATATTGATTGACGACAGTCTCGACAGCAGACGCAACAGGAACATCCTCCTCTCCTCTCCTGACAGAGCCGGAGCGGTATGTGCCGTCTGTGTATTCAATTCCCCTCATGAATGACGAGTACATTCTCTTTATCTCACCCTCTCCCCATCTTGTGTCCCTTACGCCCTCCTCTCTCAGAACCGAGGCGAAGTTGATAACGGCAAGATGAACGGAGAGACTGAGATTATAGACGAGAAAACCCGAGAGGATACGAAGTGCATCCTCCTCGCTCACTTCTCCGCCCTCGAGTGCGAAGAGGAAGGAGCAGGTTCGTGCCGCGTGCAGATTGAACTTATCAGAGGAAAGATACTCATCTCTCGAGAAGAGCCTCCTCTCCTCTCTGAGGCCGTCCACGTCGACGCTGCCGGGTCTTATGTCGAGCGCTTTGAAACGTCTCAGAACCCTCCCGTCTCCGGGCTTGGGTGTATCATCCGGGATGACCCATGACCAGCCGTTTCTGACGGCTCCGTCTATTCTTCCGTCATTGCAGAGGATACGGACACGACGGGGTGTTATACCCCACTTCTCACTTGCAGTCTTGACGTCCATGTATTTCATGACATTATTTTTCCCTCTGAGGGGAAAATAAACAAGCTCTTTTCCGTTTATTCCTTCTTTTCTTCATATCATTCCCACTTCTCCTTACGTCCATTACACTCAAACCGGCCCGGATAGAGGCTCTTCATAGAACAGGCCTGTCAAAAGAGTTCCCATTATGTTAGAATAAAAACAATGGAAAAGAAATTGACAAGTTTTGACATTGCCCGCATGGCAGGTGTCTCACAGACATCGGTATCTTTAGTTCTGAGAGGAAAGTGGAAAGGAAGAGTCGGAGAGGAGACGGCAGAAAGAATTCTCGAAGTGTGCGACAGGTACAACTACCGCGTCAACTTTGCAGCCTCAGCCCTGAAGAGCGGAAAGTCACGTAACATCGCCCTAGTCGTTCCGGACAGTGAAAACCCCTTCTTCAGCCGCATTCTCCACTCTCTGAGAGTAAAGTCGATTCCCAGAGGCTATGAGTGCATGCTTGTAGAGACCGGCTCTTCCAGCACCTGGTACGACTATCTCGAGGGCTCCCTTCTCGGAGGAGAGACAGCCTATGCCGTCAGTCTCTACAACGACCTGGAATCTGTGAGCACGGCAATAGAAGAGAACATAATCTCTGTGGCAGATACAAAGGAAACCGCAAACAGCATAATAATCGATTTCAAGGGTGCTGTCGAAGAGGCCGTCTCCCTTTTTTCTGAAGAGGGGTATGAGAGCATTCTCTTCCTCAGATCTATAAAGGATCCGGAGACAAGTGTACGCGTCAGAGCTTTCAATGACGAGTGCAGAAAAAAGGATATAAGGGGTGAAGAGATACTTATCACCGGGCACATCGAAAACGATGTACTTCCACTCCTCTCGTCGAGAGAAGAGAGTATAAGAAAAAAAACTGCACTTCTCCTCGGCGACGACCTCTATGCAAAAGACACATACCGCTACGCGGAGGAAAGAGGGTTCGTCATCGGAAAGGATATCGGCATCATAAGCCTCAATAACACCTATATCTGCGACTTTCTCACACCGCGCCTCTCCTCATTCGGTTTCGATACGGAAAAGCTGGTATCTTCAATAATGGAGATAATCGAAAAAGGAGAAAGAGGCAGAACGGTGATGCTCGGGATGCATATCAACGGCAACAGATCATTCTGAAAGTGCGGAAGCGGAAATCGTTGACATTATGGCCTCGAAAGAAATTATGTCTGAACTGAATATTCCTTTCTAGGACTATAATCATGTATAAATACCATTAGAATAGAGAGAGAGGCCCGAGGAGAT
>CAVACS010000113.1:0-7697 GCA_963587105.1 Anaerovoracaceae bacterium
AGACTATTCGGGACGGGTTATCGAGTTCCATGCTGATGTGCATCCTCACAGGAACAGCTCTTCCATAGTAGATGTATGGCGTATGACGTTTCTCCTGGATGAAGATAAACGTATCATGATCCCCCCTTTGGAGGTTACGCTCTGTTGATTTCAGTCTGTTCTGTCCTGACCAGAACAAAGTTGATCCTTCAAGATGATCAACATACTCGGGCGTCGAATACTTATCTTTCTCGCGGGTAATCAGGAGCAACTGTGCATCTGCCCCCTGCCTTGTTAACACACCCTTTCTCTTTACAGCTTCAGTCTGGACGCCGAGTAAACCAGCCATATCTGCAAGAGTATAGGTTTCGCCTATCTTTAAGTTCGCAACCAACCAACGGGAAAGTCCGTCTCTGCTCTCTGCAATTCCGTTCATTTCACCCAGGTTAATACATGGATCTGCTTTTTTCCAGATCTGAATACATTAACTCTATTGATGATTCTCAGACAAGAAGCGCCAGAATCTGGTCATCCTCCAGCACTCTCAATACTGCCTCACCCCTTTCCCTGAGGAGAACAAAGTTCGTCCGTCCGCTCTTTTTCTTCTTGTCCTTCTTTGTTGCTTCAAGGAAGGCCGTGTAGTCTTTTCTGTCGACTTTGAACGAACACTCGAACGGGAATGATGCAATGAGGTTGACAGACCAGAGATAGAAGTCCTGGGGAGTAAGGCCCAGAAGCAGTCCTGCCGTGAGCGCCTTCTTCATCCCCCATACGACGGCAAGGCCGTGACTGACAGTGTAGTTCGTGACGCTTTCGAGGGCGTGGCCGAATGTGTGACCGAAGTTAAGGGTGCTTCTTATTCCCTTTGTTTCCTTCGGATCACGCTCGATGTAATCCTTCTTCACAAGAAGCGAAAGCTCCAGGAGCCTTTCGGTTGTGGCACTGTCCTTAGCGAGGATTCTGTCCCTGTTCTCGATGAGAAAGTCGTAGAGGTCGTTGTCCGGGGAGAGAAGCGCATGCTTCACAACCTCCCCCATTCCTGACATGAACTGGCTCTCCGGCAGCGTTTTAAGTGAGTATGTGGGGATTATCACCTCGTCTGCGGGATAGAATGTCCCGATGAGGTTCTTCGTTCCCATGTAGTCTATTGCTGTCTTTCCCCCAAGCGTTGCATCGACCATACAGAGAAGTGTCGTCGGTAAGAGGATAAGACTGCAGCCCCTCATATAGAGAGACGCTGCAAGGGCCGTCATATCACAGACGACACCGCCGCCGAGTGCAATAAAAGAGCTGTCGCGGCCGAGTGAGGATGAGAGCGCGAAGGATAGTATCCTCTCGAGGCTCTCCATTCTCTTGTGCTCCTCTCCGCTTTCGAGGACAAGTGTCCTCCCGGGAAATGGAGAATACTGGAGCGTATTCTCGTCTGTGACGATTATGAAGGAACCCAGTTTTTCAATGCGCTCCTTAAGAAGGGCGGGAGACGACGTGACGAAGAGTTCTGTAACCTTCCCGTCACCCAGTGTTGTATCGAAGAGCTTTCTCATGGTCGTAGTTTAATTATTTCATCCCATTCTTCCAATATCCGGAGCGATAAGCTATAGACCAAAGGGCTAATAAAAGGAAAAATCATTGCTATGGATTTCTATTTCGACAACGCAGCCACAACGCCCGTATCTGAAAGGGCCCTCGAGGAGTATGAAAGAGTATCGAGAATAGTTTACGGCAACCCCTCGTCTAATCACCGCCTCGGAACAAGGGCGAAGGCCCTTCTCGAGGAGAAGAGGGAGAGTGTGGCGTCTCAACTCGGAGTCGGAAAGGAGAACATCATCTTCACTAGCGGCGCAACTGAGGCCGTCGCACTCTTTACAGAGTCTCTTCTCTGGCTCGATAAGGGCACTATCGTGATGTCAAGAATAGAGCATGAAGCTGTCTCAAGCTGGGCGAAGTTTCTCGAAAAGTCGGGATGGAACGTGGTGAAAATACGCGCAAGAGGAGGCTTCGTCTCCCCATCCGAGCTCAAGGACGCTCTCACTCCCGACACAAAGGCCGTCTTCATAATGAGCGTGAATAACGTCACGGGTGCAATAGAGCCTGTGGAGGAGCTCGTGAAGAGTGTCAGGGAGTATGAGAAGGAACACGGCCGTAAAATCCTCTTCTTCTCAGATTCGGTGCAGGCTCTCGGAAAGACAGGACTAGATCTCAGAAAATGGGACGTCGACGGAGCCTCGTTCTCCGCTCACAAGATCAACGGTCCGAGGGGCATCGGTATGCTCTACGTGAAGAATCCTTCCATAATACACCCCCTTGCCGCGGCAGGAGGACAGGAGGGCGGAAGAAGAGGCGGCACGGAGAACCTTCCGGCTATTGCCGCTTTCGAGTGTGCACTCTCGGAATGGATGGAAAACAGGGCGGAAAGAGAAAAGAAGACGGGAGAGATCAGGGCCTACATAAAGACAGAACTCGAAAAGATGGGAATCAATGTATTCTCACCTGATAACTCATCGCCCTACATTCTCTCTGTAGAGGCTCCTCTTCCCTCCGAAGTCTTCACACGCATGCTCATGGACAAGGGCTTCTGTGTATCCTCGGGCTCTGCATGCTCGAACAACAGGAAGGGAAAGACGGAAGGGATTCTCGAAGCAATGGGAATCGACAACAGAAGAGCAGGAAAGGCTGTGAGAATAAGCCTTTCGAAAGATACAAGCCTCAGCGACGCCGAAGCGCTCGTGGAGGCATTTGGAGAACTATTGAATGGCAAAGCACCAGTATCTGATAAAAGAAGGTGAAATCGCACTCAAGGGCGGCAACAGAATAATGTTCGAACGCCGTCTCAGAGCAAACATCAGGGGTAAGATAAAGCCCTATGAATGCACAATGGACAAGACAAAGGGAAGAGTATTCCTCTATGTCGACGAGGCATGCCCTAAGGAGAGAATCGAGAAGGCCCTCGATACTACATTCGGCATAACGGGCTGGGCGCCGTCATTCCGCTGTGATAATAAGGACATCGGGACAATTCTCGAGAAGGCCGACGAAATACTCTCCTCCCGTCCCTTCGGGGAATCGGGATCCTTCAAGGTCGAAGTGAGGAGAGAGGACAAGACCTACCCCCTCTCATCGGTTGAAGTTGCGTGCAGGGTTGCCGACGTCGTCGAAAAATACTATCCATCCCTCACTGTCAATCTCAAGAAGCCGGACTACACGATCACTGTCGAAATCAGAAACGAGTGCTATATCTACACACACTCACAGAAGGGCCCGGGAGGACTTCCTGTTTCCACAGCGGGACGGGGAATGCTTCTGCTCTCGGGCGGCATAGACAGCCCCGTTGCCGGCGTCATGATGGCAAAGCGCGGCATGAAGCTCGACTGCTGCTATTTCCATGCATATCCCTACACCTCCGAGATGGCTCTCGAGAAGGTGAAGAAGCTTGCCTCTCTCATTGCCCCCTACCTCCAGGGAACAAGGCTCTTCGTAGTGCCATTTACGAAGGGACAGGAGTACATCAGGGACAACGCCGTCGAAGAGGAGGCGACGCTGATGTTCAGGGCCGCTATGCTGAAGGTGGCGGAACGTCTCTCTTCTTCTCTATACGATGAGGCCATCGTCACGGGAGAAGCCGTCTCCCAGGTTGCTTCCCAGACGCTCGACGCGATGACATTCACCGACAGCATGACAGACATGCTTGTCCTGAGGCCCTTATGCGGTATGGACAAGGAGGAGATCATCGAGAAGGCGAAGAGGATCGGCACTTACGATACCTCGATCCTCCCCTACGAGGACTGCTGCGTAGTCTTCTCACCCAAACACCCTGTGACAAGACCCGACAAGATGACTACGAGGGAACACTACTTCTCACTCAATATGGAGAGTCTTATCGAGGAGGCTGTGAGAGAAACAGCTCTCTATACTTTCAACGCAAGGGGCGAGGAGATCGAGAGCGGAAAGGAAGGGGCCGATGAAAGCTGAAATCAGGAAGTACTGGTTCGTCATCCTCTATCTCCTCCTGGCACTCGGTGCGCTCTGCATCCATCCACTCACAGGCGATGAGATAGTATCTTTTCCGTGGAAGACTGCATCGTATCTCTTTATGCTTATCCTTCTCGAGGAGGGGTTGAAGAGAGAGAAGATCGCACTCCCTCTCTTCCGCGTTCTCAACAGTGTGCGCTCGACGCCGTTCATGTTCTTCCTTCTCCTTTCTTCGACATTTCTCCTCTCGCTTTTCTTCTTTCCCTTTATCGTGGTGTCGATAATGGTGCCCTTTACTGTAAAGCTCCTTGAAGAAAGCAGGAAGGAAAAGTACACATCAGTCTCTGTAGCACTCATCACACTGCTCTCTGTCATAACGACGCTCTTCACGCCCTTCAGCGAGGCTGACCTCTATCTCTTTCTCGAGAGCGGCGTAAGCTATTGCGCATATATGAAGGAACTTCTTCCTCCCTTCTTCGCTTCTCTTGCCGTTTTTACAGCGGAGGCATTTATAGTTCTGAGGAAGACCAGAGGCGACGAGATATATCTCCACATAGAGAACGAGGACTACTGGGAGAAGGAAAGACGCGGCATGAGGATACTCTATGCCTCATTCTTCCTCGTCGTTCTCTTCGGAAGAAGATTCAATACAGTAGACCTTCTTATCGTCGTTGCAGCTGCATTTCTGATCCTCGACAGGAAGATATACAGAGAGATCGACTGGGGAGTGCTGGCGGCACTTCTCCTCTTCATGCTCTCGGGCTACACACTCGGAAAGACTTCCCTCGGCGAGAACAGGATGCTGGGAGGGCTTATCTCTGTTGTCTTCACACGCCTGGGAGGCCTTGCCGCAGGATCAGGCATCGCGGCAACACTACCGTCTCTCATCATATCGTTCTCGATTCCGCTTCTCTATGCCGTGAGGGAGACAAAGGGGGAGAAGAAGGAGACAGTAAAAAAGTACGCACTTCTTTCCCTTCCCCACGCCCTCGTCTATGCGCTCTTCTTCCTCTTCTTCTGAATGAGACGCCATCAGCAGAGATCGTCACTCATTTTATGAGGGAAGAAGGCCCCGCTGAGAGACTGGGGCCGTCGGAAGGAGGAAAGTATCTCTTCTCTTCGCTGTACACCTCTCCTTCCTCGTAATAGCTGTAGACTCTTCTTTTCACCATAAACGGCGGTACGCCGAAGTAGTCTCCCCAGAGCTCGTCGATAGGCCAGAGTACATTCAGGGTAGCATACTCCCCCTCGTAGCAGAGAAGAGAGACGTCCATACTGTCACGCCATACGGCGATCAACGAATCATAGGTAGAGATGAAGACAGATACAGGATAGGTGAGAATCCTGCTTTCCTCACTTTTTTCCAGAGCCGTCACCTCGTCATAGACGAGTTCTATGTCGATGATAGTCTCGTCCCTCTTCTCCTTCCTCGGGGGAATATCGTCAAGGGAGGAATATTCAACAGAGCGCGCTGTCTCACTGACGGAGAAGAGGACATCCTCTCCCTCCTCGTAGAAGAGATCTGTCATATGCGGTGAGCACGAGAAGAAGAGCGGCCCTCTATCTGTGTGGATGACGACAGTGTTACTCATTGTTATGTGCCTCTTCTCCGACCAGTAAGGCGTTGTCTCCACACCCGTCAGCTTCTTTCCGATATAGTATTCAAGGAAACCGAACTCTTCAGTTATCTTCATTTTTTTCCTCCGAAGAAAGAGCGTTCTACCTCGAGCTGTAAGCTCTGTATTTTGTGACACCGAGAATTGTCTCGCCGTCGATCTGGAGAGACGTAGGAGCATCGAACTCGACTGTGATGTCCCCTCCTGTGTGGATGGCGACCATATCCTTATGTTTGATGTGTTCTCCCTTGAAGATCGACGGGAATGCCATCAGCGTCCTCAGCCTTCCCTTTCCGTAGAAGAGCATTGCCGAGATTGTCCCGTCACCGTTCAGCCTCTTCTGAGAAGGCACAGCCATCATGCCACCGCCATAGTAGCGTCCGTTCATCGTCGGACAGAGCCAGACCTTTCTGTATTCGTATCTCTTTCCGTCTACTGTGATCACACACGATGTCGGGCGGTAGTGGAAGAGGAGCCCCTTTATGGCGATTGCCGTGTAGTTTATATTGTCCTTTCCTTCGGCCTTCATCCTGTCTCCGACCTCGCAGCAGTAGCCGTCGATGCCGTAACCCACTCCGTTGAGGAAGCGGTATTTCTTACCGTTGACCTCCACGAATGGAAGGTTTTCGAGGTATCTGTTGATCCTGACGGGGCAGTCAGCCTCGCTCTTTTCTATATCCTTCAGAAAATCGTTTCCCGTTCCTGCAGGGTAATAGTAGATTTCGTTCTCAAGATCCATGCCGTCGGTCTCGTTGACGAAACGGTTGATAGTTCCGTCTCCTCCGACGAGGTAGATTCTGTCGTCATTTTGTATCTCTGAAAGATATTTCCTGTAGCCCGGAAAACCTATGACGTCGACAATATCGAGCTCGTCGTCATCAAGCTTTGCCTTCAGGGCCTCGAGGGCATCCTTGTTTCTCTTTCCCGCATTTGAATTCCAGAATAGGTAACTTCTGCTCATTTTATCTCTCCTACAGCTTTCAGATCATTTTCCATAAGAAGTCTCACCTCTCCTCCGATCTCCGAGCTTCTCATCCCGCAGGCTCTTGAGGGAGGGATTGTTTCGAGAACATCGATCCTGACATCGGATCTTCTGAGTCTCTTTATGTTCCTGAATATTTTCTCCGTGCCGCTTACTGCGAGGACGACAATCGGAGCCTCCCCTGAAATGGCAATTCTGAACATGCAGTCATGGAAGGGAAGAAGGACGCCGTTTCTACTCCTCGTTCCCTCCGGATATACTCCGATCGATACCTCTCTCTTTTTGAGGAGCTCTCCCGCCTTTCTTATCGTGGGGACTGCATTTCTGATGTTCTTGCGGTCTATCGCCATGAAGCAGCAGCGGCGGATGATGCGTCCGAATATGGGAATCGAGAAGTTCTCCTTCTTCGATATATATGCGATATGCCACTCTTTGAATGCATACCAGGTGACGATGGGGTCGTAGTTGGATCTGTGATTCGATACAAAGAGACACTTCGTGTCCCGGGGAACCTTCTCCATTCCCGTTACATGTACGTGTATTCTGAGTAATTTGAGGATATTTCTCGTCGAGTTGTCGAGAACGGCCCTGTAGAATGCACTCTCCTTATCATACTCTTTCTTCACAACGAGGAGCGCGCACACCGAGAGGAATGCGAGGTATACCAGGTATAAAAAGAGAAGAGAGCAGAGAACGAAGAGGAGGATGTTCATGTCAGAAAACCCCTCCGCACTCTTTCGCGCCGGGGGATTCTGCATAGACTGTCTTTCCACACCACGATTTCATGCTTCGATTATATCAGCGGGGAAAAACGATTATCAAGAAAAGAGGTGGGTAATATATGACAATTATATCATTTTCTCAAACATCGCACTCCCATAAAGATGGATCTGCCGTCAATCTCAATATCATAAGACGGCGTAGTAACGAGCTCACATCCCGCCGTGACGGGAGCAAAGACAAACCCGGAAAACTGTCTGAGTTTGGCCTTTTTTTTCGGCTTTCTGTTCATTTATTGAAAAAAAACCTGACAAAAATGCGAAAAATTCTGCTTAGAAAGTATAGAGGAAAAAATCTATGAAGAAAAACAAAATTCTAGGAGGGTTCCACTGATGACTGAAAAAGAAATCAAACGACGGAAAAAGAAAACC
>CAVACS010000114.1:0-7591 GCA_963587105.1 Anaerovoracaceae bacterium
AACAAGGGTAGAGCTTTCGCTCATACCCCGGGACTTGTCCCGTGGGTTGTTGATCTGTTCACAGGATATGATGAGAGCACATTCAGCATGTAAGTGTTCTCGCAGGGTATACACTCTCGAACTTCTCGAGTATAGAGAGGAGACGCTTATCAAGATAGTGTCTCTTCACAGTTGCACGCATCGTGAGGGGAACGCCGTAATATGCTTCGGCAATTCCTCCGGTGATTGCAGCAAGAGTGTCGCTGTCGCCTCCGACGGAGACAGCAGTCCTCACTGCATCCTCGAAGGACACAGACTCAAGAAAGGCTTCGATAGCCTGAGGCACCGTTCCCTGTGAGCTTTCGTTGAAGATGTATGTCGGACGGATCGAGTCGATAGTGAAATCGAGTGCGTAGTAGTTCTCTTCGACATACTCCCTGATTTCATCCTTAGTCTTTCCGTTGAGGGCCATCCAGCCGCAAACGGCTGTAGCCTCTGCGCCCTTTATGCCCTCCGGATGATTGTGACTGACCTCTGTCACAAGCCGTGAAAGGAGAATCACCTCTTCCAGTGTGGAGGCGACGTACGGAACGGCACTGACTCTCATCGCAGCTCCGTTACCCCAGCTGTTGTACGGCTCGGGATCGGGGCCGTATATGAATGAGAAGAATGCGCTTCCGTAGCCGCAGTCGGGATAGTGACAGCCGATCTCGCGCATACATTTCACAGTATTACGGCTGAGTGCAGAGTAATCCCTGCCGCTTTCGAGGAGGGCCTCAGCGACGGCGAGGGTCATGATGGAGTCATCCGTAATGAACGATTCCCGGGTAAAGATTTCGAAGTCCTTTGCTCTGTAGTTGTCGAATTCGAAGCGCGATCCCGCTATATCACCGATGATTGCTCCTATCATATTTTCTCCTCTCTCCTGATCCTGTCGATTGTGTATCTCACCTTACCCACGCTCTTTTCTCCGTATTCGACAGCCTCTCCCGGGCAATGGGAAATGCATGCCATGCAATGCGTGCACTTCTCACCCCATACGGGGCGGCCGTCCTTCATCGTAATATTGCCGAGGGGGCAGAGAGACGCACATTTACCGCACCCCGAGCAATGCTCCGTCACTCTGAAAGGAGACGCCTTTACAAAGAGTGGATAGAAAAGACAGTTCACAGGGCCGCTCATCACAATATCCCTGATTGTGACCTTCTTATCCCTGAAAACGCCCTTCTCCTTTATTATTTTCGCCGCCTTTTCTATATGAGCATCGGCTCTGGAGACGACGTCTCCGGCTCTTTCAGGCGAAGGAGTATTAAAAAGGGCGATGTAATTCTCCGGCATGATGATCTTTACTGTACCCTTATAGACAAAGCCCTTCTTCTTCGAGAGCTTTCTGTTGTAGTGCTGGGCGTTGTGCACAGAGTCCCCGCATGTCAAAACGAAGTATGTATCCCTGACACCGCAGAATGAGCTTTCTTTTATCCAGTCGCTCACTATCCTCGGTATGCGCCATGCGTAGGTCGGTGTGACGATGACAAGGCGTTCCCTGACAGTGAAAGTGCCGGACTTCTTCTTTTTGAGTGCGTCGCCGATCGAATAGAGCTCGTCGCCGAGAAGAGATGATAGTTTTTCTGCCGTGTATCTGCTGTTACCTGTTCCCGAGAAATATAGGATCATGGATTCATTATAGCCGAAAAAGAAGAAGTGGTGACTTATTTCTTCTTCTCTTTCGCAGCCTGCATTCCCAGAACAAGAATAACACCGAGTATGCACCCTATCCAGCTGAAGGATGAAAGCGTAAGTGCAGGCTGCGGAGACGTGAGCGTCGTCGGGCCGGTGAATATTGCATAGAAGGATCCTATCATCATACCGACTATCGCCCACATCGTCTGGCTGTGGAAGCGGTCGAGGGCGAACTTGATGAGCTTGACGACAGTCGCCGCTCCCGTAAGGATTCCCATGCCGAAGAAGAAGAGCGCCGGAACATAGCTGAGGTTGAGCGAGAGAACCTCCCTTATGGCACTCATCACAGGCATGTATGCTCCGAAGATCAGAAGAAGCGTTGAACCGGATATGCCGGGAAGGAACATTGCCGATATCGCAATCATTCCGATGAAGAAGAGCTTTATCCCCAGAAGGAGGGAAAATGAGCTGAGATTCATCGCCGCAGTATCTGTTCTTCCGTTATAGTAGGAGATCAGAAATACGACTGCCGCTCCGACAACAAGTGATAGAATCCCGCTTGGAATGTGCTTTCTGAAGCTCTCCTTCTCCTCGATGATGACAAGCGGAATTGAGCCTGCAATGAAGCCTACGAAGACGGACGAGACTATGTAGATGTGACTCTCGAAGAGCGATGTGAGGACAAGGACGGCAAGCACCATTCCGATTATCCATCCCAGCCCGAGCTTCAGCAGGTAGACGAGAGCTTTCTTCTTCTCATCCTTCTTTCCGAAGACAAGAGCGTGTATCGAGCCGATGAAGGCATCGTAGAATCCCATTATGAAGGCGACCGTTCCCCCCGATACTCCGGGGACACTGTCGGCAAGCGCCATGCAGAAGCCGTTGATCATATCTCTAAGCATATCTTTTTCCTTTATCTCCTGATTCAAACATTGAGAATATAACAGAGATACGGAAAAGATTCAGCTAAGGAGACGGTCCTTCGGCTTAATTGTATAAAGTCCGTCAGTATTCGAGTAGAAAAGAATCTCCCTCACCCCGTTCATCTTCACCCTCGCCTCTGCATTGCCCTCGCTGTACAGCTTTACCATCTGGACTCTGTCAGAGGAGAGCGCGGCTATGAATGAGATGTAGCACTCCTTCGTCATCGGATCTTTTATCGAGATGAAATATTCATCCTCAACGACTTCAAGAGTCACAGCATGCTCTTCGTCGACTCTGTTCCTTTCAAGCCTCTTGAGAGATATGCCGTGACAGGAGACGGAAGCCTCTCCTGTGGAGACGATGGTGTTTCCGCAGACCGGACAGACATAGAATGCACTCTTCACCATATTTCCCGATACGTTCCTGTTGCTCACCCCCGCCCCGCTGAGGAGCTCTGCCACTGAAAGCGAGAAAAGCGATGCTATCCTCTCGAGGAATGTGATATCCGGATAGCCGCGTCCCGTCTCCCATTTCGATATCGTGCGGTCGCTGAGATTGAGAGATAATGCAAGTTCGTTCTGCGTCATCCCCTTTCTTTCCCTGAGTTCCTTTATAAGAAGTCCGAGTTCTTTCTGGTCAATCATATCCTGCCTCTCCTGAGAAAGTGTAGAACATCCCGGGAGTATTGCCAAACTACTTATCGTAGAGTGAAGAAAAGGGAATGAACGGAGGCTGAAAAAGTCTTTCGGAGAGAAAATACTATGAAGAGGGGCAGAGTATCACTTCAGGAGGACGGTTTGTCCACCGTATAGTAGTGGTAGTTATCTGTCCTCAAACCATACTTTGTAGGGTCTGCTCTTCACCTTGAAGTGGACATTTCTCTCTCCCGTTTTCCCTCTCCAGACGAGGCCTTCCCTCGGAACGGACGGGTCGATAAGGCTCTTTCCGACAGAATCGCGAAGTATCGTGTCGATATTATCCGGTAGATACGCTCTCTCATTGACGAGGGGGACCATCTTCAGTTCCATCTCCCCGAGCGATGCACAAAGTGCATTGAAGTCATAGCGCCTTCCGTTCATGTCCATTGCGCCGTAGAAGTAGACATCGGCCTTAGCGAGGTGATAAATGTTCTTCTGCACCCCCGGTCCGACCACTTCGCCCTGGAGAACAATGCCCTCAAGGCCGTTTCTGAGCACATACTCCTTCATCTTCTCTCTGAGGCTGATATTAGCCGCTGCATCGCACCACACGCCGCCGTCGACCTCCCAGTTGTGTGAATACGTATGGAAGGCATCATCATCTCTTGTGTAGATCCAGGTACCTGCCGTGCCCTCCACCTTCTCGGTAACATAGAACTCGAGCTCCTTCCAGTCGTTCCAGCAGCCGGAGAGCGACTCTATATTATCCTCGTCGGCCCTGGGGACAAGAGGAGGATAGGTGCCGACTTTCTTCGTCTTCCCCGATTCCTCCGGCACGATGTAGGGCCTTATTCCGAGGTCCTCTGTGACGATATCTCCCACTTTGTATTCCTTACCCGGAGGAAGGACGGAGAGGGGCAGGACAAGCCCTTCGGATATGACGCCGCCCATCTTCATAGGCCTGATGTGATAGCCGTCAAGCTTCCCTCTGAAGCAGCGCTTTCTCAGAAATTCGAATTCCGGATTCGAAGACGGAAGAACTGCGTCGTAGAATACGTAAACAACTCTGTCTCCCTCTCTGTATTCCTTTGTGACAATCGTGTCGTAATTTTCGACACGTGCCAGTGCGATACGGTCCTTCCCCTCGATAGGTCTCACCTTCTCGATAACTGCGACTTTTGCTAGATCATGCATATTCTGCCTCCCTTTTAATGCGTATGGATCCATGCCCCTCATTCAAGGGACTTATCGGTCTGTGACGGATAGTGGATTATCTCAGAATGGTTTATCCATCCCTTTCACCCTGCCTGAGGGAGAGGAATGTTTCATATATGGCGGCAACAGAAGCCGCGACAGAACTCTGACTGACATGAGCAGAGTGTCTTACTGCCATATTCTCCTCCTTTCTCTACGGGGTGCGTTTCCATAGACATATTCTATCCCCTTATCGCACGGCAATCACCAGAATGGAGAGATTTTTCCCTGTAAAACCCCCACTAAACGGGGACAGATCCCGAATAATATATTGTTTCGGGGACAAGGCTTTTTCAGAATATGATGCCCACGTCGCCATGGAGGGTGAGGCGCACAACTCCGACGAGGATGAGATGCAGAGGATAATAGAGGTAGAAGAAATACTTCATCCCCTTCCATGAGCCGCGCTCTCCGCTGTAACGCTTCAGGAAGAAAAGCGAGAGGAATGTGAACATCTGCAACAGACCGTAGACTCTGTCGAGGAAGATGAAGTAGACGAGAGCGTAGAGGAAGGTCCAGAAGACGATATCGAAGGCCTGACGGCGATACTCTCCCCTGTGCATGTAGAGAAAGACGGGAGCCATCACTGCGATACTCGACCAGTCGGACGGAAAGCCGAGGATGTTCATAAGGATCAGCAGCGGGATTTCCACCCGCCGGGGCAGTCCTTTCTCGAGGACGGTTATCGTAAGGGCCGCAAGAAACAGCGACCACATGACGCTCGTGCGGTTGAAGATCCCTCCCGACGGCAGGAAGTACGGAATTCCGAATGCAAAGCAGTATGCAAAGTGTGATAAAACGGCAGATATGAAGAGCCTGAGGATGTACTTTCTCCTGTCATGGGTGTAGTGGCAGCCTTCGGAAATGAAGAACCACATTATCGGGGCAGTGAGGCGGCCGATAATATGAATTATGAGCACATACCAGGTTCTGTCGGTTCCCGGAAAGAGAGCTCATGCGAAATGATCGATCGTCATTGCTGTTATTGCTATAAGCTTGAGAGCGTTCCCGGAGAGTCCTGTCTTCTCTTTCATCTTCCCTTTCCTACTGTTGCCTCTGCATGAGAAGAGTTACCCGGGTTGTTCTCACGGTAGTACCGGATCCCCCTCTCGGTGTCACGTTTAAGGATGAAGTGCCTGAAGAGGAAGTTCCCCTTCTCGATATCTTCCCCGTAGAATCTAATATCCTTTACTCTCCTCCGGGGAGAAAGGTCAACCTCGAGAGCGACGGCCTCCTTCACGCCGCTTTCGATTCTCCTTCCCGACGGCGCATAGATATGACTGAGGCCGTTGAGTCTGAAGCCCCGCCTCTTCATCATCCCTCCCATCGTTCCCGGCATCCTGGGAAGGCTTCCCGTGCTGTTGACGTAGACAACAGGGACGGAGAACGCCTCAGAGTAGAGAGAGCACCGTCTGTCGTTACTCCTCTTTTCGTCCCCGGTCTTTCCGGGGTCTCCCGGAGAGCCGTGAGGAAAGAGGATGAGGGAGAGCTCCTTATCCTTCACGTTCTCGTAGAAACGGCGTCTTCTCGAGTCATAACATATTGCAACGGCGACAGTACCGAAGGGCGTCTCGATTGTGGACGGGAAATCCCCCCTCTTGAAAACGGCACTCTCTCCCTCCCCTTTCGTCACAGATCCGGAAATACCGTCAGGGGTGACTATCATATAGCGGTTGTAGTAGTCGCCGTCCCTTCTTTCAAGGTAACCCGTGCCGATTGCCGTATTGTATTTTTCTGCAGTGGCGAGTGCCCATTCGGATGTGTCCTCAGCGTTCTCATCTGCATATTTCCATATCTCGGGGGATGCCATGTATGACGGAAGTGCCAGTTCGGGAAGAACCACAAGGTCCGGAGACGGAAGACGGGAGATAAGGCCCTCGATGTATCTTTTTCTCTCTTCTATTCCCTTGATGTCGTTATCGAGTTCGAGTGCAAATATGCGCATTGAGGCTCCTTTCTGTGGTGAGTATACTCTTCTATCCCATAGAAGAAAAAGATCCGGAGCGCTATGCTTCTGTCATGACCGAAAAAGAAAAGATGGAAAGGGGCCTCGTCTACGATGCCAACAGGGACAAGGAGCTTCTTGAATTGAGGCTCAGGGCAGAAGATCTCTGCTTCTCTCTCAGAAACACTTCTCCCCGTGAAAAAGAGAAGATAAGAGAAATACTTTACTCCCTCATCCCGGATCTCGGAGAGAATACGACGATCCTCACGCCCTTCGAAGTCGACTACGGCACCTACTGCCATATCGGGAAGGGATGTTTCATCAACCACAATGCATATCTCATGGACGGCGGAGGCATATGGATCGGCGACAACACATTCATAGGCCCGTCCTGCGGCCTCTATACGGCGTCCCATCCTCTTCTTCCCTCAGAGAGAAACAGGGGACTCGAGAAGGCCGGGCCGATACACATCGCGTCGGACTGCTGGCTCGGCTCGTCCGTTGTGGTACTTCCGGGAGTCACCATAGGAGAGGGAGCCGTAATCGGAGCCGGAAGCGTTGTTACGAAGGATATTCCCCCATATGTAATTGCAGTCGGGAACCCGGCAAGGGTTCTGAGAAAAATAACTGAAAAGGATAGCTTTATAAAGAATTAAAGACCGGCTTCATCCCCTCGAATGTGCAGAAGTACCTGTAGCCGGGGTCCCTCAGCAGTTTCATGCTCTCGTCTATGTATGCTCCGAGATGCTCTCTTTTATGACTGTCCGATCCTGTCGTTATGATTTCACCCCCGAGTTCTCTGTAGAGTTTCAGGATATCGAGAGAAGGGGTGGCGTTCTCAAGGCCGTAGCGGTGAGAGGATGTATTGAGTTCGATCCCCTTTGTGTCAGCTATGGCTTCTCTGAGTATTTCGGTGGCGAGAGGCTTCACTTTTTCGAAGGGGTATCGTCCCCTGCTGTCGTAGCGTGCAATCAGATCGAGGGGGGCGAGGACGCTGTAAGCCTTGTCTCCTACATCACCTTCAGCATCTCCAGGTAATAGCCTTCGTAGTATTGTTCCCTTCTGGTATTCCCCATTCCAGAACTCCATGTCCCCCACCTGGTGGATGGAGAGTATGATGAAGGGAAGGGATAGCGGGGAAAGAGCTTTCTGTAGTCGCATACTGTATGAC
>CAVACS010000115.1:0-7485 GCA_963587105.1 Anaerovoracaceae bacterium
TTCCCCGTAAGGCTATAAGGTCTGAACGGGACAGATGAAGAATATACAGCTCATTGGAGACGCGGATGATATACATCTCTCTCTCCGCTTGTTCTCCGGATCTTAAGCCGGTTGAGAAAATGCGGGCGTACAACACACATAGAGAAAATAAGTACTTCAGAAGGCGAAAACCACCTCAGAAGATTTTGACCCAAAATCTTTCTCCAGTTGAGGAGGAGTATCTTCAAACTATTAAAACGATTGAAAGTGTGGCAAAAAAGGAAGCGTAATAGTTATCTATAGGAATTACTTCTGCAAATACAAAGTCCTTGATTGTTCTTGTGATAGCTCTCACTTGGTGCAGTGATTCCTATGTTCAAAATGAAGCCCCTGATTACTCAGGGGACACATTTCGGAGAAGGGGGGATTCGAACCCCCGGACCCGGTATTAGCAGGTCAACTCCTTAGCAGGGAGCCCGATTCGGCCTCTCTCGCACCTCTCCAATACGTTATCGGAAGGAGAGGGATTCGAACCCCCGGTGAGTTGCCCCACGGCTGCTTTCAAGGCAGCTACCATCGACCTCTCGGACATCCTTCCAGATAAGATACAGAACGAATTTTAGGTAATTGCTCATGCAATGTCAAGTTGGATTCGGCCTTGTCCCCAATCTCCTATTTCTTTTGTAAATGATTCGATAAGTGCTGTGGGGATGGCGCCTTTTATCCTGACGGAGGTGTCGAATTCTTCTGTCAGGGATGTGCACTTATGCTTTTCGACAGCTGCCCTTACCGGTGTGTATATATCATACGGAAGGGTGAGAGAGAAGGGCGTGTAATCTACGAGATCCTCTGTCTCGGCTGTTTTCAGCACCTCCTTGACGCTGTCGCCGTAAGCCTTTACAAGTCCTCCGGTTCCGAGGAGGGTTCCTCCGAAGTATCTTATTATGCATACGCATATATTGGTTATCCCGCTGCCTTTGAGAACTTCGAGGGCGGGGCGGCCTGCCGTGTTCTTCGGCTCCCTGTCGTCTGATGAGGAGTAGAGTGTGCCGCTCTTTCCTACGATGGCGGCATGCACGACGTGTGTGGCGTCGCTGTATCTTCTTCTTGTTTCGGCCACTCTCTCCCTGACTTCTTCGAGTGAGGTGACGGGGGAGGCTTCGGCTATGAAGCGTGAGCGCTTCACTGTTATTTCAGCTGTGGCTTTCGTTTTAAGTCTCTGCACGTCTATCTCCCTTCCAGTTGTGCAAGAAGATGTTGTCGCTCTCTGTAAGCGCCGTTATTCTTCCAGCAATTTCTGTCAGTCTTTCCTTCTCCTCGTCCAGGAGTTCCGTTCGTTTCCATCCGAGCTGTTCCGTATCGGAGACGCCTCTGATCACAAGAAATGGGTTCTCTTCATATACCCAGCTTAGAGCAATATCTGCACGGGTGGCATTCTTTTCTTCTGCTATTTTGTCAAGGATAGCGTAGAGCTCGTCGATAAGGGGGGATGAGGAGAAGGGAAGGGAGGAAAGCCGGGTCTTCGGGGACGTGAGGATTCCCATGCCGAGCGGGGCATATGCAAGTGTTTTTATACCGAGCGTCTTCTCTTCTTCGTAGTCCCTGTTCCACACCAGGGACAGCGGCCTTTCATGATATGTTATCTCGAAGTCTGCCGCCGCCTTCTTCAGAAGGTCAAGGGGAAAGTTGCTGACCCCGGTCTCGAGTGCCCTGCCGTCGTTTCTCATTCTCTCGAGCATCCTGAGTCTTTGAAATAGCCCCGTCTCCTCCGACGGCCAGTGTATGAGAAGTATGTCGAAGTAGGATGTATGAAGCCTTTTGAGGGATGTGCCGGCTTTCTTCTCGAATGTAGGAACAGAGGCAATCTTCTCAATTATCCTCCACTTGTCCCTTTCGATTCCGAGCTCTCTCATTGCTGAATAGAGGATGGTGTCGGCATCTAGATAGGAATAGGCCGAGTCGAATGTCCTGATTCCCCTTTTATAAGCTTCCCGTATGATCCTCCTGCCATCCCGGGGAGAGAGGCGCCTGTGAAACCTTCCTTCCCCTATGTTCCAGAGCCCGAGGGCCTCATTCGTCATCGTCTTCTTCTCTCTCCGGCTCTCCGATCTCCTCGACCCTGCTGTCGATAAGCTTTCTGTCGTCGAAGATGAAGTAGCCGTTGAATTTCTTTCCTTCGATAAGGAGCGGGAACCAGAGTCTGTCGTCCTCCCACATGGTGGAGTAGTCAAGCGTGCTGATCTTCGTCCAGAACGGCTTTGTCTCGTCGCATTCGTCTATGAGTGTGCCGGAGTATGTATGAGTTACGAATACGTAGCCGAGCATCCTTGTGCCGTCCTTGAACTGGAAGTAGAGGGTTCCCCTCTCCTCGAGATCACTTACATCAAGGCCTGTCTCCTCCTTAGTCTCTCTCACAGCAGCCTCCACCTTTGTCTCCTCAAGCTCGATATGGCCTCCCGGTCCGTTGTAGTAACCGTCTCCCATTCCTCTCTTCTTGAGGATGAGGAGTATATCGTCGCCGTCGATGACGTATGTCAGTACACACCTCTCGGTCGGCTCCCACTCGTCCCATGCTATATCATCAACCCTGTCGGCCTTCATGCACTCCTCGTTGAACCTGTCCTCGAGGTATGTGGGACTCTTCTTTTTCTCCTCTTCTTCCTTTTTCTCCTTCTCTTCCGGATGAAGAAGGTAGTAGCAGTCATCGCAGAGATTGTCATCTCTGCCGAAGACGGCATCCCAGCTCATCTTCTTCCCGCACTTTGTGCACTTTCGTCTCCAGGGCCATACCTTCTTTCTAAGAAGGATCACGGAGAGGAGGAAGAGAGCGCATGCAACCCATTCAAGCCAGGAAGGCAGCACCTCCACCTTGTCTATAACGATGAGAAGGAAGTAGAAGATGAGAAAGAGGAGGGCGATGAGGACGAGGGAGAATCTCTTCTTCTGTGCGTCCCTGTATTTTCTGAGCGAGAGATTGAGTATGATGACCGTGATCATCACAAAGTCCAGCATTTGCGTAACAACAGATAAAACCATGCTTCGATTTTAGCCTATCAGGGAAGAATTCTTCAACTTTGATTCGTGTTTTGTCTCTTTTTTGTTATCCCGGGGGAGTTGTATTTTCTTCGGGAAACAGGAGAGGCCGTATCAGTCGGGCTGTGTAGGGGCGGCAGTGGAAACTCCGGCGTTCCGGACTCCGGTCTTTTCTCCTCTTTCATGCAAGCCCGGTCACACGGGGCTGAACACAAAAAACCTGCGGATGTTTTTTAGTGCATCATGTTTTGTACATAACAAACAAAGGATGAATAACCTATATTATCCCGTATATATGCTGATGTGCCTGAAAGACGAAGAGAAACTGCCCAGGATCGTGCCCTTCGACTTTTCGAAAATCCCTCTTTGAATTTGTGTCAAATACTCTTTTTCTGTGCTAATGTAGGTTCAGGAGAAAAAAATGGAAATCAACAGATACATCGATCACACACTGCTTGCAGCAGATGCAACGAAGGACAGAATCATAAAACTCTGCAATGAGGCGAAGGAGTATCACTTTGCTTCAGTCTGTGTAAACTCATGCTGGGTTAAACTATGCTCGGAGCTCCTCTCCGGAAGCGGCGTAGAGGTTTGCACAGTCGTGGGCTTCCCCCTCGGGGCTATGGTGACTAAAGCAAAGGCATATGAAGCTGAATGCGCTGTCGCTGACGGCGCCGACGAAGTCGATATGGTAATCAATATCGGCTCTTTGAAGGACGGTGATTACAATGCCGTCGAAGATGATATCCGCGCTGTCAAGAAGGCATGCGGTGATAAGCTTTTAAAGGTCATCATCGAGTGCTGTCTTCTCACAGACGATGAGAAGAGGAAGGCATGCGAGCTCAGCGAAAAGGCCGGTGCCGACTACGTCAAGACTTCGACGGGATTCTCGAAGGGCGGGGCAACGCCGGAGGATGTTGCACTTATGAGAACGGCCGTCGGCGAGAGGCTCGGCGTCAAGGCCGCAGGCGGAATAAGAGACAGAGCGACAGCGGAGAAGATGATCGCATCCGGTGCTTCGAGGCTCGGCTGCTCGGCAGGAATTGCAATTGTAAAGGGCTGAGCGATGCCGAATACAGAATCATCACAGTCGAGTGCCGATTTTCTCAAATCACTCGGCTTTCCGACGCTGACTGTCCATGACACCTTTCAGCATTTCGACTTCACGCTTCCGGGACGGAGAGTTCTTCTCATCGGACCCATGGGGTCGGGGAAGACGGAGTATGCTGCACGTGTATGGAGGGACGCTCTTGTTGCAAGGAGCAAGGGAGAGAGTGTCGCCGCATCCACAAGCACGGGGCTCAGGGACAGGAGAAACGTCTTCTTCATCCGCACAGTCATAGACGGCGCGAGATTCACCGACTATCCCGATGACGCCCTGGCATACCGCTCGGGCTATGTCAGGTGCGGCGAGAATATTGCAAGGGTGCGTGACAGCTTCGACTTCGAACAGGTTCTGAGGGACAATCCGACAGTGGGGACGTTCATCATAGACGAGGCATCGTTCTTCGACGAAAGGCTTGCCTATGTTGCACGTAACTATGCGGTATCTGAAGGGTGCATGTTCGTATTCCCGACGCTTGTACTCAACTTCAGACGCGAGTTCTTCAATTCGACGGCGCGCCTCATGCTCGATATAGCAACGGATGTTCTTCCCCTTACGGCGTACTGCGAGGAGAGGAGCTGCCTCTCCTCGGCATTCTATACATACAGGTATTATCTCGTCGACGGGAGGGAGTGTCCTGCTCTCTACTTCGACCCTCTTATCGTAGTCGGAGGCGACAGAGTGAAGGAGGGCGGTGTGGAGCCCAACTATGCAGCACGCTGCGACAGGCACCACTACCTTCCGGGTAAGGAGTATACCTTCTTCACCCTCAAGCCCCTCGGACTCGATGCAGGTAAGGGTGATTCATCAGGGCTTATAAAGGAGCTCGGTGCTCTCAAAAACGACATAAGATCCTCGCTTCTCTACGAGTCGCTCTACCGCCGTTACAAGGATGATCCTGACGGGGAGACATACCTCAATTCGATTCTGCCGGTACATATTGCGGAGAAGGCTCTTGCATTCCTCTTCAGCGAGCAGAACCTCATCAGCGAGATACTCCTGAGGCGTATCGTGGATGAGCTCGAACTTGATAAGGAATATCTTGAGAAGACACTCAGGGAGAACAGGCGTCCTGTCTCCTTCGAGGAACAGTACTTATTTTAAAGGAGAAGAAATGGACAGAGAAACAGAGAGTCTGAGAGAAAGGATGACAGCATCAACCGAGGTCTATTCGGGTCGTCTTCTTCATGTCTATAAGGATGATATCATACTGCCAAACGGTAAGAAGAGCACACGCGAGCTCATACGCCACAACGGTGCAGTCGCCGTCGTCCCTCTTCTCGATAACGGCTCTGTCATCGCAGAGCACCAGTTTCGCTATCCCTTCGGGAAGGTGATCGTCGAAATCCCGGCGGGAAAGCTCGACAGTAAGGACGAGGATCACCTTGAGGCGGCAAAGCGGGAACTGAGGGAGGAGACGGGCTATGAGGCCGACGAATGGATTGAAATCGGTGAGCTTTATCCTTCTGTCGCTTACACAACAGAGACTATCTGGCTCTATCTTGCGCGGGGCTTGAGAAAAGGAGAGAGACACCTCGATGAGGACGAGTTTCTCAACGTCGTCGAGATTCCACTCGGGAAGTTCGTCGACATGGTCATGAGAGGGGATGTGGGGGATGCAAAGACCCAGACAGCCATACTCAAGGCAGCCCGCATAGTCGGTGTATGAAAAAAAGAGCTCCCGGGTAAAAGTCGGGAGCTTTATAATAGGGTGCGTCTTACGCTCTTTCCCACATTTCCTGCAGCTTCGATACCGTCTCATGAAGCGTCAGGGGATTCATGTTTTCAAGTGACCAAGGCACATTCTCCATGTGATGCTTCTTTATCTCAGTCATGAAGCCCTGCCAGTCGAAGACGCCGGTGAGAGCCGGAAGATTTCCGATCTTCGTTCCCTCCTCGCTGAGAATGTAATCCTTGCAGTGTATTGCGACAAGACGGGAGCCGTAGAGATCGAGGATGGGGGCGTAGAATGCCCTCTGTGCCTCCGGGGAGGGTACCTCCCTCTCGCTTCCGTCCTTCTCCTTTATTCCTGTATAGGGGACAAGGTTTACGGGGTCGAAGAGAACCTTGAGGTGGGATGATGGGAACTTCTCGATCATTGCCGCCATTCTCTCGATGCTTGTCATGGTATGGGTATGATTGACGGCCTCGATAGTGCACCATCCATCATATTTCTCTGCCACTTCAACCATGTCGGAGAGAGATGCGTAGAATATTTCGAGGTTCTTCGGGTCGCTTGTATGAAGAGAATATCCTCCCTTGGTGTTGACAGTTCCCGTCTCTGTGGCAACAACCCTGCATCCGAATGCCTTATTGAGCTCAAGGCCCTTGATGAAGCGCTGCACCTCGCTCTTTCTCTTCTCCTCATCAGGGTGGATGGGGTTTATATAGCAGCCGACGACTGCGACAGATACGCCGTGAGAGGAGAGCGTCTCCCTTACTGACGATATGTACTCCTCGTCCCATTCATTCCACTTCCTCGCCGCAGGTACAACCTTATTGAGTGCAAGCTGTATTATCGACTCGGGATAGTACGATTCAATCGTACCGGCAAGTTCCGCAACCGATTCAAACTGACCGAAGTCATGTGCTCTGAAACCTATTTTCAACATAGCTTGAGGATAGTTTATTTCCCCGGAAGGTAGAAGATATCTTATTGCAAAAAAACGAAGAGCCGGGGTAGTGACAAAACGCATTCGTTTTTGGTATAGTAGGCAGGATTCTTGAGCCTTCGGGCAGAGGAGGTGAGATTTTATGGCATTCGTTAAAGTTGAAGAAACTGAACCACTCGAGAAAGCGATCAAGCGTTTCAAGAGAATGGTGGAGAAGGAAGGCGTCATCAGAGATTACAAGATGCGCAGATACTTCGAGAAGCCGTCCGCTATCCAGCACCGCAAGGACAAGGCAATGGCTCGCAAGCAGATGCTCAAGAACAAGAAGGCTCGTTCTTCAAAGGCTTATTAATCTTGAGCGATGAATAAGGTGGACTCTACGGAGTCCATTTTTGTTTCCCCGGCTCCGGCGTATGGAATAGGAGTCGACTTATCCGGCCAAACAGGAAGGAACAGAGGGCGTTCCGAAGTGAGCCGGAATCATTTTGGAAATGATCACAGCTCAGATAATAATGGCCCGAGCAACAAGAGTATAAGCTTTGAATAAGCAATAGTATTTGCAATGAATGCATAGAACAAGAATACGCACCCGCTTGTTAAATCCTTATCAGATAAAGAATAATAAATTCATTGACAACGTGTTGGGGGGGGGTATCATTACAGCATAAAGGATGGAGGAAAAATGAAGAAAACAATTTTCTATTGAACTAAACCCACTTTGTGGGAACCTTTTCCTGCTTTTTTTGACAACTACGC
>CAVACS010000116.1:0-3521 GCA_963587105.1 Anaerovoracaceae bacterium
CTTATGATATTGAGGTTGACGGCAGATCACTTTTTATGAGAGTGCGAAGTTTGAGGTAACCCGTTTTCCGGGTTTTCGGAAAAAGAGGCTCTCTCCCCGTCAGGGATCCTTTCTCAGTACGTCTTTCGTGACTGCCGTCACCTTCCATATCTTCGATACTGCCACATCCCCCTTGTCTGTTGTGAGAGTGTCGCCCTCAAGTTTATGGGGTATGAGGAAGAGATATGTGTCGTCTGTGTTTTTTATGACAAGGGCCTTTCCGTCCTTTATGGCATCGAGAATCAGGACTCTCTTGCTGCTGTACTCAAGGCCGTCTATGAATTTGTATGCCTTGATTGCGTCTCTGGAGAAGACAAGGTGTGATTTTATAAGCAGGCGCTCCCATTCGTCTTCTGCCTCGCTCAGGAGCCTGAGGTATCCTTCTTCATCGAAGGGGATCCCGCGCCGGAGTGGGAGGGGATTGTAATCCTCGATCGGATAGCACCAGCAATAAATGCCGCTGTAAGGTGATTTTTCGTCGAAGAGGGGGCCCTTGACTACGGGAAGCATGCTCACGCCGTAGCCTGAGAGGGTCATCATCCAACCTGCGGTCACATCACTATCCATCAGAAAGGCGTTCTCCCCGAGCTTTTCTATTATGTGTTCGCTGATACCCGGAAGGGTGAAGAGGGATGAGTATCTTTCGTCGACTCTCACAACTGTTCCCCTTACGATTCTCACAAGATTGTACTCTCTCTCCCAGCTCTTTATCTGTTCTTCTATCGCCTCTGGTACGGGATACGATGAATAGTCCTTCAATATGGCTATTATCTCATCGTATGTGACATCCATATTAAAGGCGCGCCTGATTGATGCGCGGTCTATCTTCCACTGTACCGTGTTCATGTTCTCGACAACGGGATGGGCTATGAGGTAGATATCCCTGTCGTATGTGCTGCTTGTGGTGATTGTATAGTCGGAGGAGAGGGTGAAGATATCCTCGTCTCTTTCTTCTCTCTCGAGCAGGGCGGAGTAGAGAAGACCGTCCTCCCAGTAGATCAAGCCGAGATTTTCAAAGAGTGTCCAGTCGGGACTGATAGATGAGTAAGCCTTCACGGCTCTCTCTATAAGGGGGAGTCTCTCCCTTTCGATGCCGTCGATAAGACTGATGAGTGTCAAGGCCATCTTTGCATTTTCGGCTTTTGCGTCAATGAGGGCCGCGACTATGTAGCTCATTCTGTCGAGCGCGGACAGCGACATGAATGCCTCTGCTACTTTTTTGTTCAGGAGTCCCTCCCGTGTGAAGAGTCCGAGCTTATCCATAGCTGATGTGATGTAATATCCGGTGCTTGTCATCACACTCTTCTCACGGGTGGGAAAATAATCGAGGAATGCCTTCCTGCGGTAATAAGTGCTGTCACAGTCCCTTGCCGATTTGGAGCGCGAAAGCGCCAAGAGAAAGGCGAAGATGAGAGCGGGGTAGTCCCTCCTCTCTCCCGTTCCGCGTCCGAAGAAGGGGTATGCTGAAAGGATTTTCCGTCCTTCGTCTGTAACTGTTGATTTCTCGAGTAGCCCGAGACGGCAGAGCTCTGTTGTATCCGCCGTATCGCCGAGTGCGGAAAGAAGAAGATTTTCTGTTATGTCAGTCCCGAGTAGGGAGAGTTCAGTGTCACTCAGTTTTTTCATATTCTCTCAATAGTGTAGCTGTAGCCCTGCTCGGAGAGGAACTTCTGTCTGTTCGAGCTCATCTCCTCTTCGACGGTGAATTCACTCACAAGCGTATAGAAGTGCGAGTCCTTATCCTTGGGCCTCAGGATTCTCCCGAGCCTCTGTGCCTCCTCCTGCCTCGAGCCGAATGTTCCCGATATCTGGACGGCGACTGAGGCGTCGGGAAGGTCCACGGCGTAGTTCGCCACCTTCGATACGATGAGTATCTTCACTTCTCCCTTACGGAATGCATCGTAGAGTTCGTCCCTCTTCTTTATGGTTGTGCTTCCTGTGATGAGAGGGTAGCCGAACTTCTCTCTGAAGTATTCAAGCTGGTCAAGGTACTGTCCGATGATGAGTATCTGCTCGCCCTCGTGCTTTCTGAGTATGCTTTCCGTGACAGAAAGCTTTCTTCCGTTCGTTGCAGCTATGCGGAACTTTGTCTGCCTCTTTGCAAGTGCATAGTCAAGCTCGTCCTTCTTCTCAAGCGGTATCTTCACTTCATGGCAGTATGCACGAGCTATGAAGCCCTTTCCCTCGAGCTCTATCCAGGGTATGTCGATGCGCTTGGGACCGACGAGTGTGAATACCTCGTCCTCCTTTCCGTCCTCCCTTACAAGCGTTGCCGTGAGCCCGAGTCTGTAGAGTGACTGTATCTCGGCCGTGATGGAGAAGACGGGAGCGGGCAGCAGATGCACTTCGTCATAGATTATAAGGCCCCAGCCGTTATCCTTGAAGACGGAGAAGTTCGGATACTCCTTCTCTTCATTCCCGTTCTCGTCTCTATGCGAAACGGAGTAGACGAGCGCCTGGTATGTGCATATCGTGACATCCTTCACGCTCTTCTTCTGCCCTGTGTATTCCGAAATCCTGTCGGAGGTGATTGTGGTTTTATCGAGAAGCTCTCTTATCCACTGGTGGACGGCGGTGACACCGGGGCAGAGTATGAGGGTTTTCGTCTTCAGAGCCTCCATGACTGCCATGCCGACAACTGTCTTTCCGCTTCCGCAGGGAAGTACCACAGTTCCGAAGCCGCCGCTTTCGAGGAATGCCGACGCCGCCTCTCTCTGGTAGGGTCTGAGTTCGACGCCCTCCTTTATAGACAGATCGAGGGGATCGCCCTTTTTGAGAGGGATGGTGTCGACGACAGGGTAGCCGCGCTTAATGAGCTCGGCCTTCAGCTTTCCGCGTAAGAGGATGTCGACGAGGAAGGAGTTTATAATCTTCGATTCTCCGAGATACTTTTTAAGTGATGCTTCGTTATCTAGCTGGAGAAAGAGAAGAGAGGATTTTACCTCGAGAAGATACTTCGTATCGGAAGAGGGCTTGAGGACAAGGCTTCCGTAGCGGGAGAGAGTATCTGAAATGAAGAAGCGGGTGCGGCTCTCGAGCTCGTAGCGCGACCACTTCTCGAGCTTCTCTATTATGCTTTCCTCAGTCTCCCCGAGAGATACCGCATTCCAGAGCGAGAGCTGACTGAGCTCATATGTGTGGATATGCTCGGGACTCTTTAAAAGCGACGAGAATGTGATGATGTCCTTCCGGCACTCTTCGGCATACGGGGAGTGCACATCAAGAAGCATTGTCCTGTCACTCTGTACCATCAGCGGTTTATTCAGCCTTTCCATCTCTGTATGCCCTGTATATCAGAAGTGAATCGAGAATGACTGCCGCCGCCATTGCCTCCACGACGACTGCCGCCCTTATCCCGATACAAGGGTCGTGACGGCCCTCGATCCTGATAGTAGTATTCTCACCTCTGTCGGTGAGGGTTGTCTGCTCTTTTGCTATCGAGGGAGTCGGCTTGAATGCTGAGCGGAAGACGATCTCTCCCC
>CAVACS010000116.1:3531-7474 GCA_963587105.1 Anaerovoracaceae bacterium
CTCGATATTCCCCCCAGTATCCCGCCGGCGTTGTTCATCCCGTACGATATTCTTCCCTCCTTGTCGAGAGAGAAGGGGTCGTTGTTTTCGCTGCCCTTCATTCCCGATGCTCTGAAACCGGAGCCGACTTCGAAGCCCTTGACGCCCCCTATCGACATGACGGCATGGGCAAGAAGTGCATCAAGCTTATCAAATGCAGGCTCCCCGAGCCCTGCGGGGACTCCCGAGATTCTGCATTCGACAACAGAGCCTGTGGAGTCTCCCTCCCGCCTCAGAGCTTCTATGTACTCACTTATTCTCTTCTGCTCTTTTTGGGGCAGAGGAGAGTAGAGAGGGGAAGAAAATGGAGGATTCCAGCTGTAGTTTTCACTCGTGATTCCTCCGACAGCGACAACTGCGGCGTCGACAGATATTTCCCAGTTACGGAGCACCATCTTTGCAAATGCTCCTGCAATTACACGTGCAACAGTTTCGCGCCCGCTGCTTCTGCCGCCCCCGCGGTGATCTCTTATTCCGTACTTTTCATAGTACGTGTAGTCAGCGTGCCCGGGGCGGAAGACGTGCTCGATTGCGCTGTAGTCTCCGCTTCTCTGATTCTCGTTCTCGACGACGACGGCTATCGGAGTTCCTGTCGAGTAACCTTCATATACTCCGCTGAGGATGCGGTAACTGTCCCTCTCCTTTCTAGGCGTTGTGAGACTGCTCTGCCCGGGGCTCCGCCTCGAGAGCATATCTCTTAAAAGATCTTTGTCGATCTTTATCCGGGAGGGAAAGCCGTCGATTACGACGCCGAGAGAGACTCCGTGAGACTCTCCGAATGACGTGAATGTAAAAATGCGGCCGAATGTATTACCACTCATATCCCTCTTCCCTCAGCCTCTCTATTATCTTGAGAGCAGTCTCCCTCTTGTCGGAGTACTCTCCGAGAGAGATGGTCATATCTGCATAGGAGGAGTAGACTCCGTCACGGCCTGAGTAGAGGGCGTGGAACGAGCCCTCTATGTCGTTCTCGTCGATGAACGGCGGGATGCCGCCTCTCAGGATCTTTTTCAAAAGTACATCCTCCGGTCTCTTTATATATATGATGAAGCCGTCCTTCTTCACTTCCTCCATGAGGGGAGTGTTGTCACTCGCTCCTCCGCCGAGTGAGAGTACGAATGTATTCATCTCCCTTTCACGAAGTTCGTTATAAACTTTTAATTCCTCGGCCATGAATGCATCCTTGCCGTAAGCTTTATAGTAGTCACGGACACTCTTCTCTCCGGTGTCCTCGAGAATGAGGTCATCGGTGTCATAAATCGGAAGAGATAGGAACGTGGAAACAAGACGAGCCTGCGTCGTCTTACCGGAGTGCTTTATACCCGTGAAAATAAGATTCTTTTTCATAATGAGGTATTATACATCAAAAGAAGGGGAATAAGACATAAGTAATGCATAACTTTTCGAAAGTTATGTTCCCCGATTCAAGCACCTGCCGGTTGTATTCAGAAACTTATTCTGCAGAAGGCCATTGAGCATTTTCTCCTTCCTTCGAAGTTGTTTTTTCTTCGTTTATGACATTTATCATAACACGGGCTTTACAGATGACTCGGGCTGTCCTTACAATCTAAGTGTAATAAAAATAAAGTAAAAATAGGAGCCTCGACTATGAAAAAGACTCTTCTCTTCATCTCGATAATTCTGACACTGCTCATAGCCCTTACCGCCTGCAGCATCACCCCGGAAAGCGGAAAGCCCGTCACACCGGCTGCTCCAGATCCCGGGGAAGAGTCTCCTCGATTCGGAGGAATGTCAACAGGGCCTACCAAAGAATTCAGCGTCGGACAGTCTGCTCTTTGGATATACATGACAGTTACACTCAACGATGGAATTACATTCACTGAAATTGAAGGGAATATGGATGTCACATCATGGTTCAGCGGTCTTCCCTCAGGTGTAAAAGCAAAGACTTACACAATGTATACTGAAGGAACAGATGGAGGAAAGAGTAAGGCGGCAGTCGAGAAGGAAGATTCATCTCCCCGTTATATTGCCGTCAGGGAAGGGGAGGGCAGTCTCAAACTCGAGTTTACAGGAACGGTCGGAGAGGCTTCCTCTGATGAGTTCGCCCTTGTCATTCCTTCCTCGTTCACCTCTGCCGGACACGACATAGCAATTGAAATCAAAACGGAGCAGAGCATCATCGTCGACAGGAGAATCAAGGTCACCTTCGACCTCGGCGGCGGCACCCTTGATGGCAGGCCCTCTACCTGGGTTCAGATATTGAGCTCGAAGGGCAAAGTTGATAATCCCGGGACGCCTACGAGGGACGGCTACAGATTCATCAACTGGGCAAGACAGGGTGAAACGACAGCTTTTGATTTCTATTACACAGACATTACAGAAAGTGTGACAATCGTTGCTCTCTGGGATTCAATCGAACCTGTTGCTCCTTCATTCGAGGAAATCGCTTCTGCATCCGATGACTATGATGTCACAGTCAGAATCTACAAGAACAATATCCAGGGAAGAGTGTGGTATACTGTAAACGGCGAGGATCCGACTGTCGACAGCAAGGCATGCCCGTATTTCGAGACGCCGTATCTTGATGTAAAAATCATGAGAGGAAAGACAATCAAAGCTTTTTCCAGAAGTATTTACGGAAAGCAGTCTGAAACAAAGGAACACAAAACTCAGAAATTCCTCGAATATTACGGATACGGTACCGAGACAAAGTCCCACAGAGAGTCAACGCTTACTTCGCTCACATATCCTCCGAGGGACCGCAGGATTGCAACCTTTACTCCCGCAGTGGGCTATCTTGATGATATCGGTATAAGCACCGCTTCAGAGCCGTCGACATACAAGAACGGAGAGAACGATTTCCACATAATGAACATCTTTGACTGTGGAGACGGCAGACTCCTTGTTGTTGCAAAATACGGATACAAGGGAGTCACAACAAATAACAGGAAGATATTCTATTACTACATCGAGAAGACTACGGGAAACAGGACATCCGATCCTCTGGTGGAAATTCCTTCTTTCTCAGGAGAATGTGAAAGCAATTTCCTCTATCACAAGGAATATGTCCAGCTCATAGGAAAGAAGCTCTACTTTGCATGCGATTATCAGACAAAGGCGGCTCTCTGTTCATACAATCTCGATACAAAGGAACAGAAGATAATCTCATATGATGCAATTACATATGCAAACTCGATCGTAATTGCCGACACCTTCACATGCGGTAACTGGATGTATTTTATCGGTAACATAACAGGAGGAGACTGCTATGTATGGGGACTGAATACGGAAGATGAAGCAACCTGGCAGAGTTTTAAATTGTCAACAGGTTTTATAGGACTCAAAGGTGCATCGGACGGTGATTATCTCTATGTTGCTGTGAATGACGGAGGGAGCACCTCCCAGGACTACAATAAGAAAAAGCTTGTAACAATAAGTCTGAAAGACTCCGGTAAGGATATTACCGTTTGTTCTCTCGAGACCAGATATTGCGGGACAACCGGCTCTGTCATGATAGGTGACGTTGCTGTTGTAAACGGCAGCCTGATAATCGCGGGAAGCGAAGGAGACTACGAAACAGAGAATACAAGGCTCAAAGTAATGAGGCCCTGTATATGGACAAGTGGCGGTAAAGAGACTGTTCTTCTCGAGAAGACGGATTTCCCGATAAGCTGTGGCTACATCAGACCGCACACAATCGAGGTTCTCGACGGCAGGGTCTATATCCTGACCGACAACCATTATGACTCTAACGGCGGGAATAACCTTCCGTATTACACGGAAAACATCCACGGCGGTGTCATAGAGCTCGACAGCCGCAGAATCTGGGACTTCGGAAACGGATTCTATAACGGAGCGCTTTACACGCGTGTAAACTACTTCTATATCAACAACCCACGGGACAAGTCCCGGGGTATGTAAACGAAAGCGAGCATACCCT
>CAVACS010000117.1:0-5970 GCA_963587105.1 Anaerovoracaceae bacterium
TGCATTAATAAAGGATAGAGGCAAAGTGTAAAAATGTAAAGTTTTAGATGTTACAGACTACTAGGGACGAATTGACTATCGAGATCCGCAGGAGTGAAACAGACAGGAGCATTTCTAGAGAAAGCGGCTTGTGGGACAAAATGCAATTTATTTGTATGTTTTATTATTCCTATTTCGGATTCTATTATCTATCTTCATTGTGTTATTTTGAAGAAGAACCCGGCAGTGTCCTGAATTCCGGCTTTATTTCAGAAAAGAGAATGCCCGCTTAAGGCCGGCATATAGTGATCACCTTGAACACCTGGTAGGACAGCAACAAAGAAAGAGATTTTCTCTATGCATCTTCCTGCTTTTTGCAGTGTTGAGACATATCTTGGGAACAGCACTCTTTTTTCTTTCTTCTCTTTCCTTTCGGACAATAGAAAAGAGCCCCGGTTATCGAGGCTCTGTAATATGTTTATATCTCTGTGTAGAAAGGTTTAATTGTAGAATAGAATGTCTGAGTATGTCGGCATCGGCCAGTATTCTCTTCCGACAATCAGTTCAAGCTCGTCGGCAATCTTTCTAAGTCCATCCATTCTCGGGAGAACGTCGGTGCGGTAGTAATGGGACTGGAGGGAGCCGGAAAGGCTCTGGGCCTCTCTGAGCGTTATCTCGAGGACATTGCATTCGGCATAGAGATCGTTCGAGAGTTTGAGAACTCTTCTGAGAATCTCCTCCTGAGCCTCAGTATTTGCATCGGGGAGGGCCTTTTTAACCTTGTTTATATTCTCCGCAAGCATTGTCGAGTATTTTACACATGCGGGGTAGATATCCTCCATCACGATGTCGTGCATTGTGAGGGCTTCGATGTTGACTGTCTTAGAGTATTCCTCATGATGGATCTCGCTGCGGCTTCTGACCTCCTTGGGTGAATAGATTCCAAAGTCTCCGAAGAGGCGGATATTCTTGTCCGCAGTATACTGGTCGAATGCATCGGGAGCGCTCTCGAGGTTCAACAGCTCCCTTCTTCCCGCTTCGGCCACCCACTCTGGTGAATAGGCATTGCCGTTGAAGACGATTCTCTTGTGCTCACCCCAGACGCGCCCCACAAGCTTTGTCGCGGCAGAGTTGAGGTCTGTGCTTCCGGAAAGCTCTTCATAGAAGGACTTGAGAGACGATGCGACTGATGTGTTGAGAACGACGAGAGGTCCCGCAACGCTGAATGAGGAACCGGGCATTCTGAACTCGAACTTGTTTCCCGTGAAGGCCATCGGGCTTGTCCTGTTGCGGTCAGTCGAGTCACGGGGAATTTCGGGAAGAACATGAACGCCGAGCTTCATCTTCTTCTTTTTCTTCTCCTCGAAGCTCTTTCCGTGTTCTATGGATTCCAGGATCCCCTCGAGCTCTTCTCCGATATACATCGAGACGATTGCAGGAGGAGCCTCGCTTGCTCCGAGACGGTGGTCATTGCCCGCCGATGCGATCGATATCCTCAAGAGATCCTGGTACTCGTCGACAGCCTTGATGACGGCGACGAGGAAGAGGAGGAAGACGGCATTATCCGAAGGGCTTTCCCCCGGCTCGAGAAGGTTTACTCCGGTGTTTGTCGAGAGAGACCAGTTTATATGCTTCCCCGAACCGTTGAGTCCCTCGAAGGGCTTTTCATGCAGGAGGCACGCAAGATGATGCTTCTCGGCTATCTTCTTCATGAGCTCCATTGTTATCTGGTTATGGTCGACGGCAACGTTGGCGACAGAGAAGACAGGGGCAAGCTCATGCTGACACGGTGCAACCTCGTTGTGGCTCGTCTTGGCGTTGATGCCGAGCTTCCACAGCTCCTTGTCGAGGTCTGCCATATATGTTGCGACACGTGTGCGGATGGCGCCGAAATAGTGATCGTCCTTCTCCTGTCCCTTGGGGCTTCTTGCTCCGAAGAGAGTGCGTCCGGTCAGTATGATATCCTTACGTTTTCTGTAGTCATTCTCGTCGATAAGGAAGTATTCCTGTTCCGGTCCCACCGTCGAGTTGACTCTTCTGACATCGTCCTTACCGAAGAGTGAGAGAATCTTGAGCGAGTAATCGTTAAGAGCCTCCATGCTGCGCAAGAGCGGTGTCTTCTTGTCCAGAACTTCCCCCGAGTACGAACAGTATGCCGTCGGGATACAGAGTGTGTCGCCCTTGATGAATGCATACGATGTTGGATCCCATGCCGTATAGCCCCTGGCCTCGAATGTGGCTCTAAGTCCCCCTGACGGGAACGAGGATGCGTCGGGCTCGCCCTTGATAAGCTCCTTTCCCGAGAACTCGAGAATCACCCTGCCTCCGTCGACGGGCGTGATGAATGCGTCATGCTTCTCGGCTGTCATTCCCGTAAGAGGCTGGAACCAGTGGGTATAATGGGTGGCCCCTTTCTCCACAGCCCAGTTCTTCATTGCGTTGGCAACACTGTTTGCAACATTCAGATCGAGGTCCTTACCTTCAGCTATGGTCTTCTTGAGAGCCTTGTAGACATCCTTGGGAAGTCTCTCGAGCATCACCTCGTCGTTGAACACCATAGAACCAAAATAATCTCTTACCGTCTCCATTGATGACTCCGTTTTCTGAATAAATACCACATTTTTCCGTTTTTTCACAACACGGCGGGTATAAAATCCAATGGGAAAAGAAAATGAAAACGTAAAATGCAATTAGTCAGTGGTGCTGACTAACCTTTTTCCAAAAATACCGTCTTATCTTATTGACAGATAACGCAGAAATGCATAATCATTTTTGCCGTATTTTGAGGTAACAGCTATGAGCCGGAAGCTGCAGAAGAATGAGAAGGTAAGAGCAAAGAGGAAAGCCGTGCTTTCCCTTCTCTCTCTCACTCACACTCTACAGAGAGAAGAGGCTCAGACACACTAGACGAAGGACACCCGGAGAGGGTGCCCTCTTTTTTTGGAGGAAGACATGGCTAAACACATCTTCGTGACAGGCGGAGTAGTATCGGGACTGGGAAAGGGAATAACGGCGGCGTCTCTCGGAAGACTTCTCAAGGCAAGGGGCTATAAGGTGGCCTCACAGAAGCTTGATCCGTATATGAACGTCGACCCCGGAACTATATCACCTCTGCAGCACGGAGAGGTATTCGTCACCGAGGACGGCGCGGAGACCGACCTCGACCTCGGACACTATGAAAGATTCATCGACGAGGATCTCTCGCGCTTCTCGAACCTCACGAGCGGAAAGGTTTACTGGAACGTCCTTAACAAGGAACGCAGCGGCGAGTATCTCGGCCATACCGTTCAGATAATCCCCCACGTGACAAATGAAATAAAATCGTTCATCTACAGCTGCGGCGAAAACGGCAATGCCGATGTCGTCATCACCGAGATCGGCGGCACCACCGGTGATATCGAATCACAGCCGTTTCTGGAGGCGATCAGACAGATCGGACACGAAGCGGGACCTGAGAACTGCCTCTTCATCCACGTCGTCCTTGTTCCGTATCTCAGAGCCTCGGGAGAGCACAAGTCAAAGCCTGCACAGCACTCCGTCAAGGAGCTCATGAGCTCGGGTATCTTCCCCGACATCATAGTTCTCAGGAGCGACGAGCCCATCGAGGAATCCATCAAGGAGAAGGTTGCTCTCTTCTGCAACGTCAAGCGTGACTGTGTCATCGAGAACAAGACGGTTCCCGTACTCTATGAGGCCCCGCTCATGCTCCATAAGGAGGGCCTCGACGATGCGGCATGCCGCATCCTCCATCTCGACGGAAAGAGAATCGACCTCACCGAATGGGAGGAGATGGTTGCTAAAATACACAATGCAAAGAGAAGCGTCCGTATTGCGATGGTGGGTAAGTACATGGAGCTCCATGATGCCTATCTCTCGGTAATGGAAGCTTTGAGGCATGCAGCGTGGAATGAGGGCGCGGAGTGCATAATAGACTGGGTCGACAGCGAGACGATCAATGACGAGAATGCAGCAGGGAAGCTCAGCTCTGCCGACGGCATACTGGTTCCCGGAGGCTTCGGTTACCGCGGAGTCGAGGGAAAGATCGCAGCCAGCAGATATGCCCGCGAGAACGCTGTTCCCTTCCTCGGAATATGCCTCGGAATGCAGACTGCGGTGATTGAATTTGCAAGAAACGTCATAGGACTTGAGGGGGCGAACTCCTCGGAGTTCGACGCAGATGGAAAGTACAGCGTCATAGATATAATGCCTGATCAGAAGGGCGTGAAGAAAGGCGGGACGATGAGACTCGGAGCATACCCGTGTGCAATAAAGGAAGGAAGTGTCCTCGAGAGCCTCTACGGCACATCCCTCATCAGGGAGAGACACCGCCACAGATATGAGTTCAACAACGAATACAGAGAGCGCTTTGAGGAATGCGGAATGACAGCAGCGGGGACAAGCCCCGACGGAAGACTCGTGGAGGAGGTCGAGATAAAGGACCATCCCTTCTATGTCGGCGTACAGTTCCATCCCGAGTTCAAGAGCAGACCCCAGCGCCCCGAGCCATGCTTTTCGGGTCTCATCAGGGCAGCTCTCAGCCGCCGCTAGTCAGTTTCTGTCGGTTCCGAGAAGGAGTCCGAGCGACTCCTTCACATAGCTTATGCCGCAGATCTTCGCCATGCCGTTAGCGGAGTAGTAGCAGTACCAGCTGTTCTCGCTCTCCTTGTAGCGGACATCGACAGAGGTGATGTAGCGTGATGCCCATCCCTCGTCGGGTGTTCTCTGAACGACCTTGTTGAAGGTGAAGTTTATGCCGTCACGGCTTGTGAGAAGGAGTATGTTCGTCGTACTCCTTTTTTTCTTCCTGTCGTATGAGAAGGCGCACTCGAAGGCCGCGACTCCGTCGGAGCACTGCACTATGTGGACACTGCCCGTTGCGAGGTTGCGGTACATGCTGTCGCCCTCGATATCGAGGATGGGTTCGGGATTGACGCGGTAATCCCTGTCAAGGTAATCGGACTCGGCGTACATGAGTCTCGCCGTAGCCTTCTGTCCCGTGTCGTAGAGGCGTGTCTCCCCCGCTCCGAAATAGAGACGGTAGATGCCGCCCGTTTCGATGATCTGGGGTCTGGAGACTCTCACCGGCCCGTCCTTGTACTGTGCCCGGGTTATCTTCGTCGAATCGAGAACAAGCTTCGGCTCGGACCAGAGCAGAAGGTCAGTCGAACAGATCACCATGATCCTCGATGCAGATATCGAGTTGTCGTTCTTCTTGAAATATGATGTGCGGTCATGGATTTCGTAGAAAAGATAGTATGTGCCACCTTCCCTGAAAAGGAACGGCGAATGGGCACGTGCGACGATAAGGTGCTGTCTCTTCCATTCAAGCCCGGAGGTACTTGTAAGGTGCTCGAGTCCCACCCAGGTATGTGCAAACATATGCCACAGCCCGTCCGGAGACTCCTCCGGCAGAAGATATGCCGGATCGCAGAGCCGCAGGGCCCCGCGTGTGACGATGGGCTCGTCGCTGAAGGAATACCAGTAGGCCTGCTCTATCTTTTCCAGACTCTGAAACCTCATCAGTCTCTCCTCTTGTCCCTGCCTTTTGAGAGGTCATACTTCTCGTTCAGCTTCATTGCTATCTTCCTGTAGATGAAAAAGGAGAGTATGAGCGAGAGCACCATCGAAAGAGCACTGAGCGTGGCATAGAGGTCGTCAGACATCCCCGTCGCCGTCTTCAAAAAGGCCAGGAGCACTATCATGAGTATGAAGAGAAGCGCGATGAGAACGACATTGAGCAGCGTTGCCACTATCATGAAAACAACAGGATTCATCTTTTTCTTTTCCATCACTTTTTCTCCTTCTTTCTCATTTCCGCCGCGATTATTGAGATTATAAGTAATCCTACAGATATTACAACTGCACTGTCGGCAACATTCCATGTGGGGAATCTCTCGAGGCCGAAAAGCCCGTAGAACTTCACAGAAATAAAATCGACGACCCTGAGGGACCTGAAGATTCTGTCGACGAGATTGCCCACTCCTCCGCCGA
>CAVACS010000117.1:6000-7417 GCA_963587105.1 Anaerovoracaceae bacterium
ATTCCATGTGGGGAATCTCTCGAGGCCGAAAAGCCCGTAGAACTTCACAGAAATGAAATCGACGACCCTGAGGGACCTGAAGATCCTGTCGACGAGATTGCCCACTCCTCCGCCGAGAATTCCCGAGAGGCACCACTTCTGGAAGGTGGAGAACTCATTATCCGTCCTCTTCGACACCACTGCATATGCGACGGCAGCCATGATGAGAAGAGGAAGAAAGACGAAGAGCACATACTTCAGAGCAACCGGCACACTCTCCCCCAGGGAGAAGGCAACAGCGTTGTTCCTCACATGGACTATCCAGAGAAAGTCACCGAAGAATGCCGCTCCTATCGTATTCTCGGGTATGTACTTTATGACAAGGGCCTTCGCAATCTGATCTGATGCGATTATAAAGAGCGAGAGAAGGAACGGAAGATATCTCTTTTTATTTTCTCTCACAGTCCTGTCTCCGAATCGATGAAGATAGTCTCGAGGCCGTATTTCTTCGCGCTCAGGCGCTCCAGGGCCTTCACACCGTAGGTCTCCGATTTATAGTGTCCGAAGGCAAGGACGCTCAGTCCCCCTTCCATCGCCGTGTGGTATACCTCGTGGTGTACCTCGCCCGTAATGAAGAGATCGACTCCTGCCTTTATCGCATCACCGACGTCGCCAGAGCCGCTTCCTGATACTATCGCAACGGTCTCGATTCTCTCCTTCCGGCATCCCGGGATTATTACGGGATCCTCGCACCTTAAAAGGAGCATTATCTCCTCCACTGTCATCGGGAAGGGAAGAGAGCCCCTCACTCCGATGAGCTTTCCCTCCCACTCGCCGAAGCCGTCGAACTGGGTCATACCGAGCGTCAGGGCAATCTGTGCATTGTTGCCGTAGGGAACGGACGCATCGAGCGGAATGTGTGCGGCAAAGAGCATCATGTCACCCTCGATCGCCTTCTTCACACGCTCGTAGTGTGCGCCGTCGATGGCAACCGGACGACCCCAGAAGAGACCGTGATGCACGACAAGCACATCGCATCGTGCCTCCACTGCACGCGATATCGTGTCAAAGCAGGCGTCGACAGCAAAGCCGACCTTCCCCACTTCACGGTCACTGCAGCCGATCTGTATGCCGTTGAGGGAAATATCTTTAAAGGACGGGATCGAGAGAAGAGACGATATCTCGTCAGCGTATTCATAGATTTTCATAGTGTGGATTATAAATATTAAAGAAGATATCGTCCACAGAAAGAGAAAAGACTCCGTCCTCTGCAGTGCTTTTCTCAATGAGCGCAGAATTACCGGACGTCTTCAGCCCGATGCACTTCTATCGAAGATTCCCCTCTCCCCTTTCTCGTGATTTCTCCCTGATGATATTTTCTCCAGAATGAAGCTCTCCATTTGACTATATTCCCCCGCTCAATTAGATTAAGCGCGTG
>CAVACS010000118.1:0-7372 GCA_963587105.1 Anaerovoracaceae bacterium
TTAATATTAAAAACAGTGTGATAGCATAGCGCTAACTCATAAAAAAAGAGAGTTGGCGCTATATTATCGTTACATTTTTGAGCTTTATGTGATACATTTCATGTATGACAGATAAGATTATCGGAAGAAAAGAGGAGAAGAAACAGATAAGAGATCGCTTCGAGTCTGACAAGTCTGAGCTTGTTTCGGTTTACGGTCGTCGCAGGGTAGGAAAGACCTATCTTGTAAAACAGTGCTTCAATGAAGAATTTGATTTCTGGTTCACAGGGCTGTATCAGACACCCCGTGCACAGCAGCTGGTTCAATTCCGTGCAGCCCTGAGCGAAAAAACAGGGGAGAAAATGCCTAAGATAAAGGACTGGTTCGAGGCATTTGAAAAGCTGAAAAGTTATCTGCTTTCTCTACAGAAGGAGAAGGTTGTCGTTTTTCTTGACGAACTTCCATGGATGGACACACCGAAGGGAAACTTCATCCAGGCTTTTTCTTATTTCTGGAATATGTGGCCGTCGAATAAAACGTTGCTGAAGCTCTATGTCTGCGGTTCGGCTACGACATGGATGATAAAGAATTTCATAGGCGACAAAGGTGGTCTGTACGGCAGAGTCACATGCTCGATTTATCTTGCCCCGTTCAACCTGGGGGAAACTGAAGAGTTTCTGAAGAAGATAAAGTATATAGACCTGAGCCGCCATAAAATTCTTGAACTGTATATGATACTGGGTGGTATTCCGTACTATCTGGACATGCTGAGAAGCGATCTTCCGCTTGCAAAAAACATCGACAACCTTTTTTTCAGGGAGAATGCAGTCCTCAAAACAGAATATGAATTCCTCTTCAGATCTCTTTTCAATGATTCAAAGGGTTATCGGAAGATAGTTGAGGCAATGTCAAAGAAGCTGAAGGGGATGACACTGGATGAAATCGTAACGGCAACAGGTATAAAGGACGGCGGCAGACTTACCGAGATGCTCGAAAACCTCCGCCTGTGTGATTTCATAAGGAAGTACAGCTCGATCGGAAAGAAAAAACGCAACTGTATTTATCAACTGACAGATCTGTTTTCTCTTTTCTATCTGAATTTCGTTGAAAAGGGAAACAGTCAGGACGAAAACTTCTGGTCCAATATTGCTTTCTCAAGCAGGGAGAATGCATGGTCCGGGTATGCTTTCGAGCAGGTCTCGCTGCATCATGTAAAGCAGATTAAATCAAAACTCGGGATTTCAGGAGTTCTGAGCAATATCTATTCATGGAGCTGTGCCGGCTTTACAGACGAGGACGGCACCAGATGGAGAGGGGGACAGATAGATCTTCTCATAGACAGGAATGATAAAGTAATCAATATCTGTGAGCTGAAGTATTCTTCGGATAAATACGAGATTACAGGAGCCTATGAAGAACATCTGAGGGAACGGGCAAGCCTTTTCAGAAAAAAGACCGGGACAAGAAAAGCCCTGCATCTTACATTCATTACAACATATGGGGTGAAACAGAACAGATACAGCTCAGTTGTCCAGTCTGAGGTTACAATGGATGATCTGTTTGAACTGGTGAAGTAAAAGGGCCGGACAGATAAGCGCCAACTCATGAAAAAAGAGAGTTAGCGCTATATTATCGTACCATTCCGGACGGTATGCGACCTCTTTCTACTGAACATGAGAGCGCACAGCAAGTGCCGGTATGTCCTGGAAGCTTATGAAGTATATCCCGGAAAAAGGGCAAAAGTTTTTTGAAGTAACTTCAAGACAACTTCAGAATAATCCTGATGCAGCAGCAGATATCCCGAGAGACAACTCTTTTTCCTCTGCTTCCGTCTCATTCTCTCCTGATACCGAGCTTATCGAAGTAGCTTCTCTTCATGTCGCTTTCGAATTCCCTGTCGCATGAGTATTCGCGGCCCAGCACATCCGGCCAGAGGGACGGATCCTCCATGCAGAGGTAGAAGAAGACATCTCTTCTGTACTCCGGGGGGAAATAGGAGTAGAGAGTCGAGAACATCGCCCGCTTCTTCTCCAGAGGATAGGAATACTTTCCGGCAGTCTTTTCGAGCTCCATCTCGAGAACCCTGCTTTTCCTTCCTTCCTCTCTCAACCTCTGGAGTACGGCCTTCGTGAAGGTGAGGGTTCCCATGCTTATCATGACGATGTCGTCGGGGGCAAATGAGGACACGACGGCGTCGGCGAGGAGTCTGTACTCCTCCCTCCAGCCCTTGAAGTAGAACATCGGATGGATGTGGAAGCCCACCTTATTGCCTCCATCCCGTGCTCTTTCTGCGCACTCTATTCTCTTTTCAAGGGAGGCGGTGTAATGCTCTTCCTTCTCGATTATCGAGGGGGCGTTGAGCGACCAGGTGAAGACCATGTTCTTCGGCCACGTCCGTGTGAAGACGTCGCTGCGTGAGGCTTTGCTCTTGAGCTCGATTATTATTCCGGGATGCTTCTCTGCAAAGGAAGCGAGGGCGGAGAGCGTTTTATAGTCGTCGCCGAGAAGGAGGGAGTCGGAGGCCTGTCCCGTCCCTATGTGCCATACATCATCCCCGATTTCCATTGCTTCAAGCTTCTCGTCGAGCGAGGAGATTATCTTTACTGCATTCTCGTTGTAGAAGGCCTGGACGGAGCAGTATGCGCAGCCGAAGAGGCACTGCTGGACGGCGTCGAGAGTCCTGAGCTTGCAGCATCTTGTCTTCTCGCCGTCGACCGGGCACGGGCAGCGTGAGAGCACAAGCTTCTCATCAAGCACAACTTCCCTTATCTTGGGCCTCTTTATCTTCGGCGGAAAGAAGGACGAGTAGTCTGTTTCAGATGAACGCAGGGCGTGCATGTATGCCCTGAGGGCCTTCATATACCTTTCGCCGCTCCTTCCGTCTTTTTTTTCTCTGAACTCGAGGATCCTTTCCTGCGATATGAAGCTCTTCTCGTCCCACTGCACAAGATCCGCCTCCTCCTTGACGATTTCCGTCTTCTCCATCTCGGTGAAATGGATGGTATTGAATAAGGTGTCGATTTCGGCCTTCACATCCTCGGGAAGACGGGAATATATTGCGGTGAAGCTGCTGTTCATGGCGACAGTGTAACACTTCTGTTTTCAAAAGGGGAAGGAAACGTTATTCTTCTTCTATGGAAAGTGCAAGAGAACAGGCGAAGGCACTGCCTGAGAATCCCGGCTGCTATCTCATGAAGAACGAGCAGGGTACCGTCATATATGTAGGGAAGGCGAAGAGCCTCAGAAAGAGGGTGAATCAGTACTTCCTTCCCAACCGCAACGCCAAGACCCAGGCACTTGTCGAGAAGATCTACAGGATAGATTACGTCATCACAGGTAACGAATATGAAGCTCTTGTGCTCGAGAACAACCTTATAAAGAAGTATTATCCCCATTACAACATCCTCCTCAAGGACGGTAAGAGCTACCCGGTCATAAGAATCACGAAGGAGGAGTATCCCAGGGTATTCAAAACACGGCGTATAATTGCAGACGGCTCCAGTTACTACGGTCCGTACCCCGACGGCAGGAGGCTCGATATCTACCTCGATGCAGTGCAGAAGCTCTATCCGCTGAGACTCTGTCAGGGAAGCCTGAAAAAGAAGGATAGTCCCTGTCTCTATTACCACCTCCATAAATGCTCCGGGCCGTGCATAGGTGCTGTGACGAGTGCCGAATACGGGGAATACATAAAGGAAGTGAAGGCTTTTCTGGACGGAGATGACTCGTCGCTCATAAAGAGGGTCGAGAAGGAGATGAACGAGGCGGCTAAAAAGCTTGACTATGAGACTGCAGCAGAGAAGAGGGACCTCAGGGAAGCACTCCTTGTCATGCAGAAGAACCAGGCTGTCGAGGATCTCAACAGAAAGAATGCAGTCGACAAACGTGACTATGCCGCAATCGAGATGAGGGCTTATCTGTGTACGGTCTCCATAATGCAGTTCCGCGACGGAAGGCTGATTGGAAAGGCTCTCTACCGCAGTGAATGTCTCGGAAACGAGACGGAGACACTGCTCTCGTTCCTCATCCAGTACTATTCGGACGGCGATTCGCTTCCGAAGGAGCTCTATGTCTCACACGATATAGACTCCTCTCTCCTTCAGAAATACTTCAGGGAGGAACTCGGCGACGAGATCACGGTGGATGTTCCGAAGGACGGAAAGCATTTCAGAATACTCCGGCTTGCCTCCGAGAACGCCTCACGTGATGTCGAGAAGAGGCTCAGGAGCGTCGACAACACCCCCGCACTCGAGCGCCTTATGGAGATATGTGCTCTCGACAGTCCCCCGCGCCTCATCGAAGGCTACGATATTGCACAGCTCTCCGGCAAATATACTGTCTCGTCGCTCATAGTATTCCGTGACGGTAACCCGTCGAACAAGGAATACCGCCATTTCTCGATGAAGAGCCTTGAAGAAGGGGAGATTGATGATTTCAAGTCAATACACGAAGCAGTCTTCCGCCGCTACAGGAGGCAGAAGGAGGAGAAGAACGAGCTTCCGGGCCTCATCATGATTGACGGCGGACTGGGACAGGTGCATGCCGCACTCTCGGCTCTTGATGAGCTCGAGCTCTCCATTCCGGTCGTAGGACTTGCAAAGAGAGTGGAGACCATCGTATTCCCCGACGGAAGGGAACTCGTTCTCGACCATTCTGATCCGGGACTGAGAACTCTGATAGCTTTAAGGGATGAGTGTCACCGCTTTGCTACATCGTTCAACCAGAGGATGAGATCCTCCGATGCATCCTTCAAGCTCCTGGAGTCGATCGAGGGTGTGGGTAAGGAGAGAAGCCGTCGTATCATGGAGAAGTACGGATGTGTCGAGGACATCCTCGCTCTCGACAGCAGGGAGCTTGCAAAGGGTGCGGGGATCCCTGTCTCCGTTGCCGAGAGAGTCCTGAGAAAGCTTAATTTCTAGACAAAGGGATCTGGAGATACGAGCGTGTCGATGGAGAGAGAGAGGGGCGTTGTTCTTCCCTTTTCGACTATTATCGTATAGCAGATCATTTCGGCAGTGAGAAGAAGTGAGTCTGTCGAAGATGCCTTCACTTCTGTGTCACTCTTTCCGAGAAAGAGGATTATGCGTGATACATCCTCGAGGCTGTAGTTTCTCATGGCCTTTCTGAAGATGTCGGCCTCGCGGAAGTTGACACCGCTGCGCGCTTTGAATGTGGAGTAGGTCGAGAATGCGTTGAGCTCCTTGAATATGACGGCGTCGGGAGTTCCCCTCTTCTTCATTCTTAGAGCTTCCTCGACACGCCTGAACTGGTTTGCGATGACAGTCACCGCCGCAAGCAGGTCCCTCTGATCGTTGAGTATTATCGAGTCCACGGCTCTGAGGGCCTTATCAAGGTCGCACTCTGCAATGTAGCGGAAGAGGGAGTAGCCGTTTTCGCCCTTGGAGAATGTCGAATATGCCTCGATATCATCCCTCTCTATTACATTCTTCTCACCCTTTATGCGTAAGAAGTTCGTTATCGAGAGAACAAGGCTCTTCATCTCTGCGGTGTTGTTCTCGACAGAGGTGAGAATCTCCTCGACGGCGTCTCGTGTGATCCGGAAGTTCTCCTTTGCGACAGCATCCATGATCCAGTTTCTCTTATCGTCCTCGGTGAGTTCCCAGAAGGTTACCGTCCTATCCTTTCCTGCGGCGGAAGTGAGACTCTTGTCCCATGAAAGAGAGGAGGAGTCCGTCGAGACGATGATGAGCGTAAGGTCGTCCTGTCCGCTCTTTGCAGCCTCTATTGTCTCCTTGTAGACACAGTCGGTCTTCTTTACATTCTCCCATCCCCTGAGGACTATGAACCGGTATGACGAGAAGAGGGAAGCCTGGCTGACTGCTGCCGTGTAGGATGCCTCATCGTCGTCCCCGACGAAGAAGGAGTAGCACTCCGCATCGGGATACGATGAGAGAACTCTCTTCCTTATTGATGATATGTAGTTGTTCTTCGTTCCCTCTTCAGGGCCCAGTAATATATATATTTCAGCCATCCGGTTCTCAATAACTCCGTCTTATCTCGATAAGGATACCATAAATGGGATAGTTTTTGCTCCTGATAATTCCGGCGCTGTCGCTTTCGGCCCAGAATTCGGCAATCGATGATGATTTATGCATGCGCCTCAGCTCTGAGGAGTTCCCCTCGTCTCTGTCGACGAGTACGATGTCGTTGTCCTCCGGCTTTTCAGCCCTGGTGATGATGGCCGTGTCTCCCGGCATTATGCCGCTCATCGTCATGCTCTGCGAGGTGACACGGAATGCAAAGACATCCGGGGAGAAGAGAGAGGAGGGAAGAAGGAAAGTCTCATCGGCCTCTCCTCTCTCTATTTCATCCTTCGAGGGCTCGTGCGGGAAGAACGGGACTGGAACGTTCTCCCTGCCTTCCATCTCATCTTTTCTTAGAACTATGCTTCTCCTCGTGTTTTTTCTGACTATGAGATAACCCTTCTTCTCAAGGGCCTTGACAGCACAGTACGCCGCCGACGGAGAAATGGAGAAATGATCTCCTATCTCTCTGAATGTCGGAGAGGAACCGTTGTTGATGATGTATGAGGATATGTAGTCGAGAAGGCCGGCCTGTTTCTTTGTTATCTTCAACACAATGCTATTCTATCCATGCAGGGCGAAAAAAAACAGAGGCACGCAGCCTCTGCTCTTTCTCCGCTTCCTTACTGCGGATCCTTGGTTATCTCCTTCTCCTTCTTCGCGACGCTCTGGATCTTGTCCGCGAGCTTCTCGATTCCCTCATATAATTCATAGCAGTCTATCGAGACCAGCTTCTCCTTTCTCCATATGAAGTGCAGCTTTGCATCCAGATGGAAGCCGATGCCCTTTGCCTCTCTTTTTACAGTAATGTCCAAATCCTGAAGATAGTCTTCTGCAAAACCTATCTTCTGGAGTTTCTTGTCAAGAAATGCTCTGTCTTCCTCATTGGGGGTGTAACCGATGCCTCTGAATGTGATGTTCATTTCTTTTTCTCCTTTCAAGCCCGCCGGCTTGGTCTGTGACTCTTTCCACGAATGGAAACGGGAAGGAGGAACCTCTTTCTCCCCCCTTAGATAAATATTACAATCATTTCGGCAATAGACAAAGAAAAAAAAGAGAAATTGCAGGCGGTGTAATTCTTCTGTTGCTGCCGATTGTCGTTGTTTTATCCTCAGCCCGATTACCGCTCTTGAATATGCAGTATACAAGGAGAGCCGAGGGGAGATCATCAACCTTCTGAAAGAGAGATTCTGGTTGCATCATACTGCAGCCGGAGTCAGCATCCTTATTCTGTTTTTCATTGTTTAACCTTATTGAGGTGGAAACTCCGACGCTTGCATCGTGAGAGGAACCTCAATTGCCTTTTACTTACTGATGCAGTGAAAGTTGCATCACCTTATATCTATATT
>CAVACS010000119.1:0-7257 GCA_963587105.1 Anaerovoracaceae bacterium
GTCTCCTTCTTCAGTGCCTCCTCGAGGTACCTGAACTGACGGTCTGTTATGCAGTCGTAGGAGTTGTCGAGTTTGTAGATGGCAAGTAGAGGCTTTCCGTCCTCTGTCTTTCCGTAGTAGTAACAGCGTGCAGTCTTATATGTCTCGTCGTCAGTGTCCCACTTTGTGGAATCTACACTGTGGCGGTCATGGTTGCCGACGCAGGTTGTGAAGAAGGCTGTCCTCTTCTTGACTTCTTCCACGAAGTTCAGGGCATTTTCCGTAAAGACTCCGGTATCTGTGAGGTCGCCCAGGGAAATGGCAAAGGGATAACTCTTACTATCGAGGAAGGAATAGTAGTTCTCGTTGTACCATGTACTGTCGGCCCTGTCGAAGTGGTTGTCGGTAGTGACGGAGAAGGAAATCGTATCTTTCGTGATGACGTTCTGGCTTATCCAGTACTTATCGAGGAAAGGATTCGACTCAAACTGGAAGGGATTGAATACGGGTGCCGAGCATGAGACAAGAAAAAGAAGCGCCAGAAGAATCAGAATAATCTTTCTCATAATACCCTCCTGTAGCCGACCCTGGCTCTTCCCGAGTAGAAGATGCGGTACGGATCGATGAGCATCTCGCATGATGTGGCTGCAACATCAAGAGTGAGTGTGTCGAGATCGGTGATGCTGTACGAAAGCGCTATGCCGAGCGCCTCCTTGGGATTCCATTCCCTTTCATGGCGGTAGTTGTTCTCGAGAAAGAGATATGCCGAGACTTTCCCGCCGCTGTAGCCCGTCCTCAGTCTCATGAGCTTGCAGAGCATGAATAAAGGCTCGACAGTGTACTCTGAAAAGGAGAGCGTCGCGGCAGCCCCGAGGCCGATATTGAGGAAGAAGCCGCTCTTTTCGAGGGTTACTATGAACATATAGGAGAGCGCCGTATAGCCGCCCTCTCCGAATATGTACCTTGTTGTGATATCAGCCTGATGGTTCCAGATCCCCTCGTCGTAGTTGTACTGGACGTACCCTGTGAGATTTCCCTCGTACTTCCAGTCAAGGTAGTACGAGAACCTTCCCGAGGTGTACGTCACGTCCAGAAACGGCTTGACAAAGCTGTCCATGGTGTTGTTGTAGGCTGCTCCGGAGCCGACCTCTATGCTCCTTGCGGCATACAGGGAGACGGCCGTCAGCATGATGAGCATGATGATAAGAGCTTTTTTCATGATACGATTATTCCCCATGACGGCAAAAAAAACCATCAGAGAGCCCCGTGATTTTCAAAATTTCCCGCTTTACGGGCTACGTTACTTACATGACCTACAACTATAACATCATATGCATACTCAAGAGCCCCAGAATCTACATCGAGGAGACAGTCCCCTCCTCTTCCTTCACCTCCGCCCTCTTTACCCTTATAAAGGACAAGAGGATCGACTCCTCGGTCTTTCTCGTCTACTGCCGGCAGAGGGAAGGAGACCTCAAGCTCATGGCCTCCTACGACGGCCTGAGTGTAATATGCCGCCGCGGAACGAGGTTTTCACATATCCTGAGAACGACGGAGAGAAAGGACTACGCCTACTACAGCGACGGCTTCAGAAGAGTATACATCGATTGAAGACGCTTTCCCTTTCCTCCCCCTTTCTGTAGAATGGAGGCGGAGGCAGTTATGAATAACTTTACATCACTCAGAAGCACGATAACACTATCAAACGGTGTCACAATTCCCGTTGTCGGATTCGGCACATGGCAGTCCCCTTCGGGAGAGACGGCATACAGGGCGGTCCTCGAGGCCCTGAGATGCGGCTACAGACATATCGACACGGCGACGGCGTACGGCAACGAGGAGAGCGTGGGAGAAGCGCTGAAGACTTACCTTAAGGAGAGCGGAGAGAAGAGAGAGGAGATCTTCATCACCACAAAGCTCGCCAACCCCGACCACGGATATGAAAGAGCGAAGAAGGCGATAGAGCGCTCTCTTTCATCCCTCGGACTCGACTACATCGACCTCTATCTCATCCACTGGCCCAACCCCATAGCATTCCGCTCCGAATGGAGAGAAATCGACAGGGAGTGCTGGAGGGCGATGGAAGAGGCATACAGAGAAGGAAAGATCCGCGCACTCGGACTCTCGAACTTCTGGCCCCATCATATCGACAACATACTCGAAGAGGCAGAGGTACTGCCTGTCGTGAACCAGATCAAGTTCTGCCCGGGAATCGACCAGAAGGAAGTTGCAGACTATTCAAGAAAGAAGAAGATGGTTCTCGAAGCCTACTCTCCGATGGGAACTGGCGGAATGTTCATCAATGAAACAATGATCAGCCTGAGTGAGAAGTACAAAAGGAGCATTGCCCAGCTCTGCATACGCTATGCTCTCCAGTCGGGATACATTCCTCTTCCGAAGAGCGTCACACCGGAGCGCATCGAGGAGAACACGCACGTCTTCGACTTCGAAATCGAGGCTGAGGACATGGTGCAGATCGCCTCGGTCAATCCCGAAGGAATAGTGCCGGCAAGAAACCCCGACGAAACGACATTCTAGAGAAATGTGATCCCCCGGAATCCAGGGGAATTTCACATCAGATATCGAAACCGAAATTGAGCGTGACTCCCCAGCGGAAGAGAAAACCGTCCTCCCACGTCGAGTCGTATGTCCAGTTCATCTTATCCTCTTCGGAGACCTGTCTGTAGCCCTTGACAAAGTCCCCTGTGACAAAGGAGAGACCTCCGAAGAGAGAGAGGGTGAGAGAGGACGTATTGAATGAGATAAGACCCTCGGGGATAAGCGTCAGGCCCCCCTCTATGTCGACGACGAACGAATGGTCATAGCCGAAGTGCTGGTCCTTGTTCATGCTGTTTGTCACCGACGGAACCCATGAATCATCCACCATGTTGGAAAGAATTGTCAAATCCCATCTCATATAGCCGAGAGAGAGGGAGATATACGGGGTGACCCATTCCTTCAGGGCCTCTATAGGGTATGAGAATTCAAGACCGATGGTATCCATGACGTGTCCCATCTTGACCCGGGGAAAGATATCCGGGATTCCCTCTTTTTCCAGTTCCTTGTCTACCGGATATCCTGCGACATATCTGTTTCTGAGAACGACGGACCAGTTGTCGTTTAACGGCCAGTTGAGCTCCTGCTCCTGGAATGTTATTCCGATCATCCGGGAAAAGCCCATCGAAAGGTAGAAGTTGTTCTCCTCCCATGTAGTGGGATGGAAGAAGGACATGAGGTCGACGGAGAGCACTGCGTAGCCGAAGTGGTTATCGAGCTCGGTGAAATAGTCGAGCATGAAGAGCCCCGTGTTGATACGGTATTCCAGGTACGGACTTGTGATGTAGCGTGCATAGAGCTCCATAGTAGAGGAGGAACTGTGCTCCTGGGTCCAGTTCCAGCCGAAAGTGAGTGCGAGGATCTCGCTGTAGTCGTCCTGGATTGTCAGCGTCGCCGAGATCTTCTCTGTCGATTCGAAGCCGAATGCATGAGATAACGACCCCGCCGCGATGAATGAAAGACGGGATGACTCGAGAGAACAAATATTGAAGAAAAGCTCACTCTTCAGTCCCAGGTAATAATGAAAGCGGATGTCACTGTAGTCATATGGAAGATCGACGGGGTGTATTCCCGCTATTTTATGGATAAGGTTCTGGAGAGTGTCATAGCCGGTGTAGCCCGAAAGGAAGAATCCCGTTTCCGGAGAAACCGTTACCACGAAGGTCTCTGAAATGGGGAATGTATAGTTCAGACCGGCTTTTACCTCTGTTAAATCGAGCCTTCCGTTATACCAGTCGCTCTCTTCCTCATCCTCGACCGTCGAGTCCTTTATATCCCATCCGGTCTTCCATCCCCTGTTCGTTATGCCGTCAAGGTCTGCACTGAGATACCACCTCTCGGCTGCGAGTGCTATGTGCTCGGAGTACGAGAGCTGGTCGTCGTCGTTACGCGAGAGTCCGTATGCGTACTTGTCGTTTCCGATTCCGAGTTTTATGGACTTGAGAGCCCAGGGATTATCAAGAGCGGAGAGAGAGACACTTATGACAAAAACCGATAACAGTAATAAGAGAGCCTTCTTCATGCCCCGATTTTATCAACTCCTTCTTTTTTGAAAAAGCAGAGAGAGGGAATAAGTGAAAAAAAGAGTCTCTCTTTACCGACAGAATGCAATATTCTGTCCTTGTCCGCCTCCTCTGATATGTGGTAATTTCCTTCTGTTTAAGTGGCAGAACCATGATAAGAGAGGACAATATGCAGAAGTATGATGTCGTTGTCGTCGGAGCGGGAAATGCGGGACTCGTCGCCGCGCTTGAATGCCGCAGGGCGGGAAAGAAGACACTCCTCATCGAACAGAACAACCTTCCGGGAGGATGTGCGACAAGCTTCGTGCGGGGAAGATTCGAGATAGAGCCTTCACTCCACGAGCTCTGTGACTACGGACCGGCTGACAACCCCGGGGGTGTGAGAAGGCTCCTTGACGAGCTTGGTGTGAAGCTCAACTGGGTGGAGATTCCCGACTGCTACCGCGCTGTGACGAAATACTCAGACGGTACAGATATGGACGTCACGATGCCTGTCGGAATCGAGAACTACATCGACTCCATGGAGAAATACGTTCCGGGCTCGAGAAATAAAATGACAGAGCTCTTCACTCTCTTTCAGGAGGTCATGGACGGCCTGGCATATTTAACGTCAGGAAAGGCGGAGAGCAGTCATCTCATGAAAGAGTACCCCAACCTTCTGAGAACAGGCTCCTATTCAGTCAAGAAGGTCTTCGATGCATTACCACTTCCCCCGCGCTGTCAGGATATCATGGGGACATACTGGCCCTATCTCGGAGTCGACCTCGAGCACCTCTCATTCGTCCACTATACGGCGATGGTCTATACATATATAACACGCGGTGCATATATACCGGCTCACACCTCACACGAGCTTTCGACTGCGATGGTCGAAAGGCTGAGGGAAACCGGCGGAGATATATGGTTCAACTGCAGAGCGGAGAAGTTCCTCTTCGACGGAGACAGGATAAAGGGCGTCGAGACAAACCTCGGCGTGATAGAAACCGACTACGTTCTTGCAAATATCAACCCGGACATAATATACGGAAGGATGATTCCCGCTTCTCTTGTTCCGGAGAGGGAGAAGAAGCTCAGCTCTGCGCGAGGCGGCGCCTATGGAGCGAGGATGTACACTGCATACTTCTGCCTCGACAGAACGGCAGAAGAGCTCGGAATAAAGGACTATTCCATCTTTCTCCCGTCCACTGCAGATTCTTCTGAAGAATACAGGAGAATCATGAACGGAATGGAGACGAACGACTTCTCGATCTTCCTCTGCTACAACATCGTAAACCCTTCGTTCTCAAGCGAAGGAACCTGCGTCTGCTCGTTCACATCATTCGCCTCCCCCTCAGACTGGAACGGACTCGAGGAGAAGGACTACTTCCGCTTCAAGACAGAGGGCGTGAAGAAGTTTCTGAAGTCCCTCAGGGAGAAGACGGGAATCGTACTCGAGGGCCATATCGAGGAGATGGAGATCAGCTCCCCCTGGACCTTCAGCCGCTATCTCGGAGTCCCAGAGGGCTCTGTCTACGGCTATGAGACGAGGGACTGGGACGGTATGATTGCGAGAATGATGATGCTTGACTCGGACTATCCGATAAAGGGACTCAGACCCATAGGAACATCCGGGCCCCGTGGCGACGGCTATTCGTCGGCGATGCTCTGCGGCAGCATGATGGCGAAAAGCGCCGTCAGGGATCTCGAGAAGACGGGAGGAAGATAATAATGGCACTCAAAGTTAAAGTCGGGGCTGTCGGCATACTCGATATGCTGAAGTTCAAGAACACGGCGAAGGCAAGAGAAAAGGTCATCGAGAAGACCCCGGGGAGGGAGATAACGGGTACCTTTCCCATAAATACGAAGGCTCAGCATCTGCATCCCGGTATCCTCCACCTCGTCATAGCTGACATAATCGAACACAAGGGAGCAGCATCGAAGACGTACGTCCTCACCCGTCCCGACGGAAAGGCTCTCCCCTTCTTCCGTGCCGGGCAGTACCTCTCAGTAAAGATGAAGATCGGAGAGAGCACACTCTCGCGTGCCTACTCCCTCTCCTCCTCCCCGCTCGAGGCACTCTCCGGCCGCTATGAGATAACAGTGCGATCAACGGACGGAGGTTTTGCTTCAGAGTGGATCCTCTCAGAGTGGAAGAAGGGAGACGGGGTCATCACAACCGAGCCTGTCGGGCAGTTCTACTACGAGGACCTCAGGGACGGGAAGAGAGTCCTGGCAGTAGCAGGAGGATCCGGCATCACACCGTTTCTTTCGATGGCGAAGGCTATAAGGGACGGCATCGAATCCTTCTCCCTCACAATTCTCTACGGTTCGAGAACAGAAAGCTCGATTCTCTTCAGGGACGAACTTGAGGAAATAGCATCCTCATGTCCCTCTGTCAGGGTCATCCATGTCCTCTCAGACGAGGATAAGGAAGGGATGGAAACGGGCTCAATCACATCCCTCCTCATCCGTAAGTATGCGCCCCGGGACGGACAGTACTCCATCTACTTCAGCGGCCCTGGGGAAATGTACAGATTTCTCAAGCCCGAAGTCGATAAGCTCACTCTTCCCGATCGTCTCTTCAGGCACAGAAAGACCGATGTCACGAAGAGACCGTGGGAAAGGGACGACTTTCCCCGGGAGGCGGTAGACAAGGTCTTTACAATCACAGTCAGACAGGGACCTGAGGAATACACAATCAGGGCCGCCTCGGGCGAGACTGTCCTCACAGCCCTCGAGAGAGCGGGGATAAAAGCCCCCTCACGCTGCCGCTCGGGAGAGTGCGGATGGTGCCGCTCACGCCTTCTTTCGGGCTCTGTCTATACGCCCGAGGAAAACGAGGGCCGGCGCTGGGCCGACAGAGAATACGGCTACATCCATCCCTGCGCCTCATTCCCCCTCTCAGACCTTGTGCTCGACATTCCCGGCGGATACTGGTAATCGCGCCCTCTATAACTTATCACGGAGGCTCTCCCGGGCCCTGCTGAAGAGGGAGATGTAAGTGGTGTTCTGGTACTCCTTATTATTGTCACACTTGCGTTGACAACAGAACCCGGTTTAGAATCAGAAGGGAGAAAAGGAGGAAGGAAAGATGGCTGGAAAGGAAAGCCTGAAATCAAGCTTTGTAGAAATAGTCAAATCGATGATACTTTCGGGAACTCTCAAAAGCGGAGACAAACTGCCGCCGGAGAGGGTGTTTGCAAAGGAAGTGGGCATGAGC
>CAVACS010000120.1:0-794 GCA_963587105.1 Anaerovoracaceae bacterium
GGCTTCAACATTCTGGTTTTTACGTCTGTTTTTTTTTTTTTTTTATTGTTATTGGTTTTTCTCAACAGCTCTTTAGAAGCACAAAAGACGATCATAATCGAGAAAGATAGAGAGAATAAAAACAATAGCTGTGCTCAGATGCCGTTATTTTCCTTTGAATCGGCAGAAACACAGAATTTACTTAACCGCATCCATTATTCTGAGATAAACGGTGTAACCGCATTAGACAAACTCGTCGATGCTCCTGTTTTAATTTCAGCTGGATTGTTAATTGCTTTTACTACTCTAATTTTCCTGTTTCCTCTGTTTATTCCAAGAAACATGAATGATTTTCTTATTTGTAGTATTTTCCTTATTACTTATTCGCTTTGCAATTACTTATCTCTAAAAGCTAAGGCAAGGAGCGCCCAGAAAGCAAATCATTCATTTTCCAGAGAAGGCCAAAGTAAACTAAGAAGAATAGCTTCCATAATTGACTACACCTATGACGTTAACATCAATCCTGACATTCGTTTTTATAATAAAGACCTTTTGGAAGAAGCAGCAGAGGAAGAATGTCAAATGAGCAAGATGATCTTTTCTTCCTTCTGGAAAGAAATCTCCAAAGGCTCCAGTGTTTCAACTTTTCTGAAAATAATCTCCTATATAATAGGGATAATATTCATTGCTTATTCATCCTTTGAAGGAAAAACTGATTATGGAAATATTCTTTTACTCTCTATCTTCCTGGAGATGTTCACAAGTCAGATTATAAAGACAGGTGGGGAATTCACACGGATAAGAGAAGCAAGTCG
>CAVACS010000120.1:804-2962 GCA_963587105.1 Anaerovoracaceae bacterium
GCAAGTCGATATTTTAATGATCGATTGGAAATAAAAAAACTATCTCCTCTTTCATCCACCAAAAATGTTACTGGAATTAATACCAAGAAAACCATAATTGAATTTGACTCTGTCTCTTTTTCCTATCCCGGACAACAGAATAATGTCATAAATAATTTGTGCCTGATCTTAAATCTCAATGAATCTACAGCCCTGGTCGGACTTAACGGATCAGGTAAAAGTACACTTATAAAACTGCTATTGAAACTGGAAAAACCGACTAAGGGAAGAATATTCTTTTCCGGAAGAGATATTTGGGAGATTCCGGATAAAGAGTACCGGAGCTTAATCACCTCAATGATGCAGGACTCCCCGCTTTTTTCTTTTTCACTCTTGGATAACATCGACCCGTACAGAGAACATGATATCGAAGAAATAAATGATCTTTTGGAGTCTTTAGAATTGACCAAAGATTTAAATACAAATATAGGAGTTGATAATGGAGAAGAAGGGGTAAATTTAAGCGGCGGCCAGGAGAAAAAAGTATTATTAGCGCGCACTCTTCTAAGAGAATGCAGATACTACATATTTGACGAGCCTACCAGTGCATCGGACATCGAAAATCAAAATATCATAATTCATACAATCAACAACTCCCTTAAGGAAAAGGGATACCTGATTGTAACTCATCAAGTCTCAAAAATAAGAAACTGTTCCCGCATCATTACAATCGAAGATGGCTCAATAATTCAAGACGGTACCTGGGAAAGCTTAATCAATCAAAACGGACTTCTGAAAGATCTTCTTATTAAGGAAAAAGCTCTGTATGGACAATAAGGCACTCAGTACTTTCCGGATCTTTTTGCAGCATCATGACTTAAAAGGAGCTATATCATTCTTTGTCGACAATTACAAAGTAATAAGCTTCTCTCCCGATAGCTATAAGTATCAATGCCTCGAGATACTTTTAATATTAGCCCTGAAAAATAACGAATGGCGAATATTTGACAAAATCCTATCAACAATGAAGAGTCTTCCTTTAGATAAAGAATACCGTTTAAATCTCACATACTGGGAATGTGAGAAGTACTTTTCTTTAAACAATTACTCTCAATTAGAAAGCGTACTCAGTCAAGTAGACCCTCATACACTTGCTGTTACTGAAGACAGTATAAAAGAGTCTTTTATAAACCTCTATAAAAGAATACAAATGATATTGCCAGAAGAATTAAGTAACCATAGTTTTCACGGATCCGGTTGGAGTACAACAAAAAACACCTTCAATTTCGCTGTTCAATGCTATAGTAATGGGGATTATAAAGACGGCAAAACATTGTTCCTTAAAATCATTAATGCGAAAACAAAACATCATTTAATAAAGGGATACTGTTTTCTATATTTAGCAAGGATGGAAGAACGCCGCTTTAGAAAGGAAAAATACTATATCAAAGCTAAAAACATCTTCAAAAGATACGGGAATATAAGGTTACATGATTATGTCGTAAGAGAGATGAGTGCTAATGCAATATAATGAATTTGAGATAATTAGAAAACTAGATAACGCCGTTTTTTACCTAACAAATCTTTGTAATATTAGATGTTGGCATTGTTACAATCAGTCTTCATCCAATGAAGGCTCTCCCTCAATTTCATCATTAAATAAAATCGCAGATATCATTCTACGCAACTTTTCATTCAAAACAATTTCAATATCGGGAGGAGAACCTTTAACAAACCCAAGTCTTCTATTCTCCGTTGCATCCAAACTCAAAGAGAATAATATAACACTCGCTTTGATGACAAATGGCTTATTACTTTCAAATAGAATAATGGATAAAATATGCGACTATTTTGATTGCATCCAATTATCTATAGATTACCCAAACGATGAATATGCAATCAAATACAAAGGAGCAAAAAACTATAGGGATGCTATTTTAAACGCCATCTCCTTATTATCAAAATGCCGCTTAAACTGCATTTTGAGTCATGTTCCAAATTCTGGAAACTTTAAAATAAACGACTATTTTGATGAATTATTCTTTCCGGATGTTAAATCATTGAAGGTACAACTTCCATATCCAAAAGGAAGAGTATTAGAAAATCAGAACTTAATAATTTCACAAGATGATCTCGAATACTATCAAAATGACCTTATGAAAATTGCAAACAACTATCC
>CAVACS010000120.1:2972-7162 GCA_963587105.1 Anaerovoracaceae bacterium
CCCTTCGGCGATATAACGTTCCGTTCCTATTTCACATTCAAAAGAGGCACCCTCAGGATGCCTCATATGTCAGTTCTTGCTTTCTTCTTCCTTTTTCTTCTTCGCGTCCAGTCTCATCTTCTGATAGCTCTGTCTTGCTTTAAGTGCAGCCTGCGGAGTCACCATCGTTCCCGGTCCTGCTATACAGCCGCCGGGGCAGCACATGATCTCAACGAGATCTGCGTCCGGGGGAAGCTGGGGCCAGAGCTTCATTGCTCTGACGACCTTCGAGTCGATGCCGTTGATAGAAAGCACCTTGTACTTATCCTTATCCTCGACACGGCTGAGGACACATCCCGCGACACCGCCCGAGAGAGCGAAATTCCTGCAGTCGGAGAATGCAGAACATGTCTCGTCATCCCAGTCGAGAGGCATTGAAGATACGTCGATATCCTTTGCGGCGAAGATTGCCGACAGTTCGCTGTACGAGATAACCCTGTCGATTGTATCGCTGTAGCGTGTTGCCGCTTCATAGCGCTTTGCAACGCAGGGGCCGACGAAGACGACCTTGTAGCCGGGAAATCTCTCTCTGCAGAGGTATGATGTGTAGCCCATCGGGGAAAGCGTCGTAGAAATATGATCCTTGAGCTTGGGAATATGCTTGTCCACGAGTGTGAACCATGCCGGACAGCAGGATGTAGCCAGAAAGCCCTTTCCCTCAGCCGTTCTCTCCACAAGCTCCTGAGCTTCCTTCTCGGCCGTTATCTTCGCACCTTCCGCGACCTCGACGACCTCTGTAAATCCCGCTTCCTTCATTGCAGCCTTGATCTGCTCGAGGGATCCGGGGAGCTGACCTTCGATTGCAGGGGCGATCATCGCGACGATCTTCTCGCCGTTGAGAAGCATCTTTCCGACTGAAAGGATTCCCGACCTCTTGACGATTGCTCCGAAAGGACATGACTTCATGCACTTTCCACATCCGATGCACTTCTCGTGATCGACTTCACTGATGCCCTTCTCGTTCTGCTTTACAGCTCCGACAGGACATGCATCCTCACACGGAACACAGTTATGTACTATGGAATGAAACGGACAGCGCTCGAAGCACTTTCCGCACTTTATACACTTCTCGGTCTGGATTTCGGCCTTGCCTCTCTTGAAAACGATGGCGTCCTTGGGGCAGTTTGATGCACAGGGGCGTGCAAAACAGCCGCGGCATGCATCTGACACCGCATAGTGGGACTGAGGACATGACGAACATCCCGTTGCGATGGTCGTAAGAAGAGGAAGCTTGGGCTTATCCTCCCTCATGGCCTCCTCCATATAGGACGAAAGAGAACGGTATTCGTCGTCGTCAGTCTCGAGAGTATAACCGGCAAGGGCCATCATACGGTATCTGACGACAGCTCTTTCCTTATATATACAGCACCTTGACGGCACCCTGTCCTGGGGACATATGTCAATCGGAATCCTGTCAGCATCTCTCACGAGAGTCCCGTTGAAAAGATGACGCAGCACCTCTGTGTCGATGTGTAATTTCATCTTGGAGTATTCGTTGTTCTTGTCTAACACTGCCTTACCTCTTTTACCAGGGTAAGATTCTACAGGAATCCGATAAAATAATACAGATTGAAAATAGAAATAATGCGCTCTTCAGTCACTGTCCCTTGAGGCTATCATGTCAATGCCGCTGCCGAGTATATCGGGGATTATCACATCGCCCATCTTCACGGGGCCCTCCGCTGTGGTCTTCTTGATGACAGCCATCGCATCGAGAATCTTCTCCTTAGGAAGCGGAGAGGAGCTCCTCACAGGAAGAAAGGAGAGTGTGCTTTTCTTTATCCTCACCGTCGACGAGAGCACACGGACGGGATGTATCACCTCGCTGGATGCATAGCTGAGGCCACGTCTGCAGCTGTTGCCGTGGACCTCCTCGACCTTCTTCACTCCGCCGTCCTCACTCCAGGCGACGCTTATAGAACATCCCTTGGGGCATATTACACATGTTACAAGACTTGTCTCCATCACCTATTCTCCTTCAGATACCGGGCTGCGGATTTTCCACAGAGGATGCTGTCCTTCGTGACGTTGTCCGCAAGATCATAGACTCTGAGGACGTTACCGCATGCGAAAATTCCCTCCACGCTTGTCATGAAGTCTCCCCTGTTCACCGGGCCTCTCGTCTTTGCGTCCATCTCGAGCCCGCATTTACGGGAGAGTTCATTCTCCGGTATGAGCCCGACCGAGAGCAGTACGGTGTCGCATTCAACATACTCCTCCGTCCCTTTGAGAGGACGCATGTGTTCGTCGACCCTGCTCACAGTCACACCCTCGACTCTCTCCTTTCCGTGTATATAAACTGCTGTCGTGAAGAGGTGGAGAGGAATATCGTAATCATCAAGGCACTGCACGATGTTGCGCCTCAGGCCGTTGGAGCGGCTCATGACTTCGTAAACCCCCTTCACCTCGGCTCCCTCGAGCGTCATTCTCCTTGCCATTATGAGACCGATGTCCCCGCTTCCGAGTATGACGACGCTCTTTCCGGGCATATAGCCGTCGACATTCACAAGTCTCTGTGCAGTCCCTGCCGTATAGATTCCGGCAGGTCTCGTTCCCGGGATATGGAGCATACCGCGTGTGCGTTCCCTGCATCCCATTGCGAGGATGACGGCATCGGCCTTTATCTCGACAAGCCCCCCGGCGGCGCTGAGTGCCTTTATCGTCTTATCCGGTGAAAGCTCGGTGACCATGGTGTCGGTCATATATCTCACACCCGTCTTCTTTATAAGGTTTATGCAGCGCTGGGCATACTCCGGTCCCGTCAGCTCCTCGCCGAAGACCTGGAGACCGAATCCTGCATGGATGCATTGGTTGAGAATGCCCCCCAGGACTTTGTCCCTTTCTATTATGAGTATGTCTCTCACGCCCTCCTCGTAGAGGGAGAAGGCGGCGCTGAGACCCGCCGGTCCTCCGCCTATTACTGCAGCCTGTACCTTAATCATTCTCTCCGCCCTCCTTCTCCAGTGTCAGCCAGCTTCCGCCTCCCATCTTCGTCACCGAAGTGAACGGGATGCCGTTCTCGCGCGAAATAATCTCCATGACACGCGGGGAGCAGAAGCCTCCCTGACAGCGTCCCATGCCGGCCCTGACGCGTCTCTTGACGCCGTCGAGGGAACGCGCCCCGCATGGCCTGTGAAGAGCATCTGTTATCTCGCCCTCCGTCACACTCTCGCAGCGGCATATGACCCTGCCGTAAAGAGGATTGCTCTCAAGGGCCTTTCTCTTCCCGTCATCGGAGAGCTCTGAAAATCTCAGGACGCTTCTGCCGTCGACAAAGTCCTTTCTCTCCTCTCCGACAAGACCTTCCTTCTCAAGAAGAGAGAGAACATACTCGGCTATGGCAGGAGATGCGGTGAGACCGGGGGAACATATTCCGGCAACGTTGAAGAGTCCCGGAACAGATGAAAATCCGATAATGAAATCCTTCGATTCAGATACCGCCCTCACGCCGGAGAAAGATGTAATTATATCTCTCTCGCTGATGGCGGGAACGCTCCTTCTGCCACCGGAAAAGATCTCCTCCTGCCCACCGGCCGTAGTCGATGTGTCATAGGGATCGTCGGTTTCGACTGCATTGGGGCCCACAAGTATATTGCCGTCCACAGTCGGGGTGACGAGAATGCCCTTCCCGCTTTTCGCCGGCGGCTGGAATATGGTGTGGCTTATCATTGCCCCCACTGCATTGTCAAGGAGGGAATACTCCCCCTTTCTCGGATGAATCACGATTGAATTGTCTCCGAAAAGAGACGCAGTACGTCCGCTGTCGACGCCGGAAGCGTTGATTACATGCCCCGCTCTTATCTCGTCGTTGAGTATGAAGCCCCCGTCACTCTTCTCAACCTTCACAAGGTTGAATGAGAGAGAGATCTCCGCACCGTTTCTCACGGCTGTCTCTAAAGGAGCCGCAGTCAGCTCGAAAGGCGAACATATTCCCCCCGTCGGAGCAAGAAGCGAGCATACAACGCCCCCGCTGAGTCCCTTCTCAAGGGAAAGAGTCTCCTCCTTCGAGAGGATCTTCAGGCCCGGAACACCGTTGAAGAGACCCCTCGCATAGAGCTCCTCGATCTTCTTCGCCCCCTCCTCGTCGAATGCAACGACCATCGAGCCGTTCTGTCTGAAGGGGATGCTCATCCTTTCATGACACTCTCTGA
>CAVACS010000121.1:0-7101 GCA_963587105.1 Anaerovoracaceae bacterium
GTTCATCATCAATGTCGATATCTTTCTCGTCAGATTCATCGGCATCATTTTTTACGTCGGATTCACTTTCTGTTTCGTCTTCATCTCCGACGTCGATTTCTTCCTCTGCATCAGAGTCTTCCTTTATATCATTAAGGCCGAGGAAGTCATTCATCCATGCGTTGACATCAAGAGGTTTCTCCTCTTCTGTGCCTTCCTCTTCCGGCGTTTCATTCTCCCCGGAATAATCGTCATCAGATATATCGATCTCCTCTTCTTCAGAGAGAGATGCTTCACTGTCGTCAGAAGCGGGAGATTCGTCCTCTGCTTCGTTCTCTTCATCTGTTTCGTCTGAATTCTTCTCTTCCTCATCCGCAGAGTAATCGTCATCAGCTGTCTCGATCTCCTCTTCCTCGTCGGATAGAGCTGTCTCGGCATCTGCAGCGTCGAAGGAATCTCCTTCTTCAGTATCGTCATCAATAAGGGATGTTCCGTCGTACTCGGAGACGGATGATGAGAAATCTTCATCCTCAGGCTCTGCTTCGTCTTCCGTTTCTGTCTCGAATTCTTCTGAATAACCGGAGGGTTCAGAAACGTCATTTTCAGCTGTTTCAGAAGATTCAGATGATTCTTCATCTTCAGAGAAGAGGGCGTATGCACTCTCATTATCTGCATCCGGATCTCCGGATATTCCTGAAGTCTCATCCAGGGTTTCACTGTTCTCCTCAGAGAGCTCTTCCTCGATTTTATCAGCTATCTCATCCTCGAGTGTCGGCTCTTCAACTTCGTTCTCTTCGGCCTTTTCTTCATCAGCTCTGAACTCTTCTTCGTCTTCCTTCTCGAGTTCGTCGTCGAATGCCTTCTCCTCGTCTTCGTCAAGAAGTGAGAAGAAATCGAGCTGGCCTTCATCTTCGTTGTCGGCCTCTCTATCATCGCCCGGACATGGTTCTTCCTTCGGCGGTTCTTCCTCTATCTCCTCGTAGTAGTCACTCTCTTCCTTCCCTCCGATTTCGTCGAGTCTTTCCTCTTCCTCGGTATCATCAAAGATGTCGTCGTCGAGTTCGGATTCGTACGCCTCCTCCTCTTTCTCGATTTCTTCTTCCTTTCTGATGATTTCATCGGTGAGGGCATACTTCTTCTCTGCCTCGGAGATATCTACACTGTCCTTCTTTTCATATTCGACAAGCTCGACGCTCTCATCTCTCTCGTCGAGTTTCTTCGCCTCTTCGTCCTCGTCCGTCGGATCATATTCGAATTCGTCTGTTGCGGTGTCGTCCGCTACATCATCTGCACAAGAATCGGATCTCTCGAGTTCGTCCTCGTCTACGATATTGTATTCGCTTTTCTCCTCCGGGAGATCGAGATTCCCGAGAAGTGCTCTGAGGAGGTCTCTCTTCTTCGTTCTGTCGACTGCCGCCTCTGCCATGAATGCGGAGGAGATCACAAGAGCGCCGTTTTCCTCTCTCATGTCCTCTCTCTCGTCGGGGTCGACGATGAGCCTTCTGTGGCCGTAGCCCGGCTTGAGTGCCCACTCGTCATCTCTCAGCTTCCTGATGACAGAGTAAGCCTTCGCGTCCGTGAAGAGGTTCTTGTCATAGTATGACCCCAGTACCGATATGTCGACGCTGTTGCCGTCGTATGTATATGTGTCTACTCCGATGCGGTAGAATATTGCGAGAACATCGTGCAGAGCCGCTCTTCTGCGCGAGAACGATGAAGTGAGGGCGATGAAGCGCGGGATGTGCTTTCCGACGAATGTATAGGTATCTCCCTTCCATGTGACGAACGGGAAGCGTGAGGACGGCCAGTAGCCCATCTTCATGAATGATATGAGGTCAAGGGAACCGGGACTTACCGTGAAGACGTTCCAGGCACTGCCGTCTAGAGAAGAGAGAGAGGAGAGACGGAACATGTCAAAGCCGTCACGCTCTGCAATGAGGTTTTCGGCTCTTCCCTCCCATCCGTTGGCTGCGGTGATTATCCTGTAGGCCTCTTCGTCACTTTTCCCCTCAGTCTCGCTCTTCATCTTCGCAGCCGCTAGCTCATAGTCGCTGCTGTATGCCTGAACACGGGCAGAGAGGTCGTCGATACCTCCCAGCCCCTTCTTTGCGATGTTGTCAATGTTGAGAGAAAGGGTGATGTAATCAACTCCTGTCTTTTCCTCAAGTTCAACCTTCTCTTCAAACAGCGATCTCAGAAGAGATGAGTCCTTTGAAAGTGAAAGCGCCGTCACCTCTTCCACAAGAAGGTACGACGCTATTATGTTTCTGTAGTTTTCGGCGTCCCTGTCGGAGAGGCCCTCCTCAGATGCGGCAAGTGCCGTTCTGTTCTCGATGAGGCGCACCAGCCTCCGCACGACGTCCTCCGCAAGGCTCTTGAGGCGTGTCCAGTCACGTGTGCTGACAACTCTCTCCACGCCGCCCGAGATGAAGTGTGTCGACGAAAGGACTGACTGAAGAAGTACGGGAAGGAGAGATGCAGCTTCTCTTTTCACCGCATCCTTCACCTTCTCTCTTGTTACCTCCCTCTCGTTCCAGAGGGAGATCTTCATGAGATCGAGCGGATTGTACTCTGAGAGAATTCTGGCAACAGAGGAGAAATCGTTTTGAAGGTAGCTGTATGATTCGTCAATGTTCTTCACCGCCTTCCGGGAGGTGATTCTTCTTATTTGTTCAATCGGAGAAAAGAAATCAAACACGATATGTCTTCCTTACTGGATGTGCATCACGTTCTTCCTGTAGGCCTTCAGACCGAGCCTGAGGCACTCTGCAGCCGTCTTCAGCTCGTCTTCATTCAGCACGTATGCGAAACGTGCCTGGCACCTGCCGTAGCCCGGTGTCCAGTAGAAGCCCTCGGCCGGGGCGAACATCACCGTGCTGCCGTTGTATGAGAAATCACTGAGCATGAAGGATGCAAACTTCTCCGCGTCGTCGACAGGAAGATCGGCTATGAAGTAGAATGCCCCCTTCGGCATCGTGACTCTTACGCCCTCTATCTTCTGCATCGCCTTCACAAGGGTGTTGCGCCTTCTCTCGTATTCCTCGACTGTCGCCCTTATGTAGCTTTCGGGAGCCGTGAGAGCAGCTGCCGCGGCCTCCTCCTCGACTGCCGGCGGGCAGAGTCTCGCCTGTGCCATCTTGAGGCAGTCAAGAATGAACTCATGGTTCTTCGTGACTATAGCTCCTATGCGTGAGCCGCACATCGAGAAGCGTTTCGAAAAGCTGTCGATGCATACTATCCTGTCCGAGTATTCGGGGAATGAAAGTACCGATGTGAACTTCTTTCCGTCGTAGCAGAACTCCCTGTAGACCTCGTCAACGACAAGGAAGATGTCGTGCTTCTTGCACAGTTCCAGAAGAGCTGTCAGCTCCTCCTTCGTGTATATGTGTCCTGTCGGGTTGTTAGGCGAGCAGAGAAGTATTCCCGTGGTCTTCTTGTTTATCTTGTCCTCGAAGGCATCGATAGAGGGAAGGATGAAGCCGTTTGACGAGGATGAGGTCACAGGCCTGAGCTCGACCATCGCAACCTTGGCAAATGTCGCGACGTTCGTGTAGTACGGCTCGGGGATGATCACCTCGTCGTAGGGGTCGCAGAGCGTGATGAACGCAAACTGCAGAGCCTCGCTTCCTCCTGTCGTGATCATGATGTCGTCGATGGTGAGGTCCTCGATGCCCATTCTCCTGTAGTATTCAAGAAGAGCCTTTCTGAGCTTCACCTCGCCTTCGCTGAGGCCGTAGGCGATTATCTCCTCGCTGTAGCCGTGGATGGCATCGAGAGCCTCCCGCGGTGTCTTTATGTCAGGCTGTCCTATATTGAGATGGATTACATGAACACCCCTCTCCTCGGCCTGTCGGGCAAGCGGCACCAGGCGCCTTATCGGGGAGCACTGGAAACCTGAAATACGGTTGGACATCTGCATGGTATAGCTCCTTCCTTATTCCGGAACAGACGGCTCGTCGGCACCTGCGGGAACTCCCGCCTGCGTCATGTCGACAAGCTTCTGGATGAACTTTCTGTTGTCGAGAAGCGGAGAGATGGCTCTTCCGTGATGGAGACGTGAGATTACACGTGCAAAGAGCTCCGTGACATCGGCCTGTATGAACCATTCCTTCTCCAGGAGTTCCTTGCCCTGGTAGACGGCATTCGTTCCGATTATTCTGTAGAAGATACCTTCTCTGTATGCCTGGTCGAAGTTCTCGATGGCGTTTCCGTTGAAGAACGGAAGGGAGACCATGACGATGACCTTCTTGGCGCCCCTGTTCATGAGCTCCTTCATGGCGATTATCATGGTTCCGCCTGTTGCTATCATATCGTCAGCCATGAGGACGATCTTGTCCTTGACGTCTCCGAGGAGGTTGACTGATTTGATATTTGTATTCTTAGCCGAAGTCGAGACCATCGAATAGTCTCTTTCCTTATAGAGCATTGCAAGAGGCCTGTGCAGAGCCTGAGCATAGAATTTGTTTCTGTTGACCGCACCCGTGTCCGGTGATACCACAACGATGTCGGGATCTGAGAAGTCGATGAGCTTACGCAGAGCAATGAGCGTCTGGTAAGAGCCGTGGACGTTCTCGAGTGCGCATGTCGAGAATGCATTCTCGATCTCCCTGGAGTGGATGTCGAGCGTGATGATCCTGTCGACTCCGAGCTCCTCGCAGAAGCGTGCGAACAATGCGGCTGTCAGAGGCTCCCTCGACGCCTTCTTGTGCTGACGTGCATAAGGGTACGACGGAAGTACGAGCGTAATCGACTGTGCACCTGCGTTGTGGAGGGCGTTGACAGTCGTGAAGAGAAACATCAGATGGTCGTTGATGGAAAGCTGTACCGGTTCCTCCGATCCTGCAACCTTGATCGGGGCGTTGTTCGATACGTCATGGATGACGTAGACGTTCAGCCCTCTCACGGGATCGATGATCTCGGCCTTCTCCTCTCCGTTGGAGAAACGCGTGTATTTCACGTTGACGGTGAAGTCGGGACAGTGAAAGGCCGTGGGGAGCTTGCCCGTCGGTATCTTCTTGCTGTCGATATCATCAAGAAGAGTCACCGTTTTCAGGAGCTCTTCCTTACTCATGTCGTGCCTCTTCGTCAGCGCCTCTGAGAGTTTCTCATATCTGTCGATGTAAAGGCGTCTGAGATGCTTCACGACCTTGCCGGTGAAATATTCTGAGCCGGGGCCGGCAATAACCCCTAACTTATGTGGTTTTAAGATACTCATGGCTTTAATGTACTTCATTCGATGAAGGGCTTTCAAGGTCATACAGTCAAATAATCGGTGCTCATGAAAGATGATGAAAGAGAGATGGCTCTTATTCCACGCTTTTGGAGGAAGTTTCAGAACGCGGGAAGAAAAATAGAGAGAGGAGCAACTTTCTTTGACAAAAATCCGAATTACCGTGCTTTATAAGTATGAAGCATTTATTTTCACTCATCATTATCCTCCTTCTTCTGACATCATTCTCGTGTTCGGATAAGAACGCCGCCGTGGAGAACGTCCTCTCCTCCGTCGACCGCCGTCCGGCCCAGATACTCTCCTACTCTCTCGGAGATAACTCTTCCTTCCTCATACGCTTTTCGGAGCGTGTTCTCATAAGTGAAATCGTATATGACGGAACAAAAAGGAAGACGGGCTTTGTCGGAGAGAGCTTCACAATTGCGCTCGACAGAGAACTCTCGATGGGGGAGAAATATACCCTTGCCCTTACATTCGAGAAGAACGGAGGAAACACAGGAAGAGCTCACTTCACGCTCTACGGCCGTAACGACAGGAAGGCCTCGCTTCTTATAAACGAGGTCTCGATGAAGGGAGACAAGACAAACCCCGACAGAATAGAGCTCCTCGTGACAAAGAAGGGCAACATAGCAGGCTTCATTCTGACTGATGAACTCGATACTGCAGCCGTGGTCCTGCCGTCGATAGAGGTCTCACGGGGCGACATAATCGTCGTCTACTGGGAGACGAAGAGCGGTAAGACGACTCAGACGCGCTCGGAGACACTATATACATATTATGTAGACGGAGGTGCTGACCACACCCTCATCGGCACCACAGGGGCGGTACTTCTCTACGACGAGAACGGCGGAGAGATCGTGGATGCTCTCCTCTACTCCGACTTCACATCGGCAAGCACGACAAAGGATAAATACAACGCCGCCTCAGCGCTTCTCGCAGAAACGGGAGAATGGGACGGCCCCGCAGTCGATTCAACCCTCGTCAGAACCACAAGGGTGCTGGCGAGAATGCCGGGAGGTGTCGACACCAACAGCGCAGATGACTGGTTCGTGACTGCGGTAAAGAAAGCCACATGGGGCGAGGAGAACGTCTACGCGCCGTATGTAGAATGATCAGAGAACCCTGTCCGCATTGATCTTCTTCGCGCCCTCTGCGAACCTCAGCGCCTTTACCTTGAGCTCTTCGCTGACGGGCCGGTCGTTCCTTGCCGTTATGACGAACTCTTCGAAGGTATGGCACGCCCCGCTGAAGAGTCTGTATGCTGTGCAGAGCCTTTCGGATAGACTTAAAGCATGCTGACGACCTTTGCCTATTCTCTATAAAGTATTCGGAAAACTCTTCATGCCTGATGATTCTGCACACCGACTCCTCGAGTGCGACTGCTGTGGCAAAACGGGGAAGGCCATCCAGAAGGCCCACCTCTCCGAAGAATGCCGGAGCCTCGTTCCGGCTCACCATCACATCCTCATCTGTTCCGTAGTCGACACAGAGTGCCACCTTTCCATAGAGAAGGTCATACATCGAGAGCTGGAATTCCCTTTCTCTGAAGATAACCTCACCCTTCTTGAATTTCTTCCATTGATTTTCATTTCCTATGAAAAAAGAATAGCACAAGACGAAAGCAGAGAGGAGATTTTCCGTCGCGATGAGGGTTTTCCGGCAGATTCTACCTGATCAGAGTTATCATCTTCATGACGCCTCCGAGGGTGTTGGCAACCGTCGACATGGACTTTATGAAGATATCGAGTGCGACGCCGACGACGTCCTTCCTCGTGTCCCCTATGGTGTCACCGACGACCGAAGCCCTGTGCGCCGCACTTCCCTTCACTGAGCCGAAATTGAACTAAACCCACTTTGTGGGAACCTTTTCCTGCTTTTTTTGACAACTACGC
>CAVACS010000122.1:0-6943 GCA_963587105.1 Anaerovoracaceae bacterium
TTCCCATTTGTGAAGATCATGGCTTGAGGTTACCCACCACAAATAGCGAATAACCCGTTGATTTAGTTGGTTATACATGTCTGGAGCAGGATGTTATTTATCATGGTTATTCTGGAGGAATTGGTGTAGAAGATATCATAGAATTTAGCAATGTCGGCGGGTATTCTATTGTTGATAAACCTCCATTTATCCATCCTGATATTCCTATTTACATGATTAAAAACGGCGAGATGTCATGCATTAAAAGAGCACAGACAATGGAAGATATTTTCGCTCCATATTATTTTTGAGGAGATGATGAGATGAAGTCTATAACAGTTCTTTTAACTGCAAGTGGTTCTCAATTCGCTCCTGGAATTATCAAATGTCTCAAGAAAAATGGAGAACGAGAGATAAGGGTTATCGGTGCTGATATGTCAAATGACCCTAGTAATAAGTATCTCGTGGATAGTTTTTACTGTGTTCCTTCTACGTCTTCTCCTCTATATATTGATAATGTTCTCAATATTTGTGAAAAAGAGCATATAGATATACTTCTTCCGCAGATGTCTGCAGAGTTGCCATTATATTTGGATAACATCAAAAAGTTTGAAGAAATTGGCACAAGAGTCTCAATGACAGCAAGTCCTAACGTGAACATAGCAAACAATAAACTCAGGCTTTTTGAGTTTATGAAAAAGAATGACATTGAGACTCCGAGGTTTGCAGGGGTTCATTCTTTTGCTGAGTTTAAGAACGGTTTGTTTGAAATTGGATATCCATATAAACCTGTGGTTGTTAAAATTCCAGAGAGCAGTGGAGCTCGTGGCGTCAGGGTGATTGACGAAGGCAAATCCAAGTATGAGATTTTTGCGCATGAAAAGCCCACATCTGTGTATGTTTCCTATGAGGATATGAAGTCAATACTACTTGATGCAGAGAAGAGCTTAGGTAAAGGATTTTTTCCGGAGCTTATGCTGATGGAATACCTTCCGGGTGATGAGTACGATATAGACCTCTTAGCAGAAGACGGCAGAGTACTGTATACCGCAGGACGTAGAAATCCGGAGATTGTCATGAGTATTTCGCAGACATCTATACTGGAAAGAAATGAACATGCAGAAAGAATAGCCGATAAGTTAGTCGAGGCGTTAAAACTTGATGGAAATCTTGGCTTTGATTTTAAGTTTGACGAGCACGGTGAAGCACAGCTCTTAGAGATAAACCCAAGGATTGATGCAACTGTATCTATCTTTGCCGCCGGAGGTCTTAACCTTCCTTATTTAAGAGTAAAACAACTTCTTGGAGAAGTATTGCCAAATGTTGATGTAAAATATGGTGTGCATCTCAAAAGACGTTATATGGAAACGTTTACCGATGGTGACGGTAATTGCATCGATTGGTAGACAAGATTGGGGGAATGGATAATGGGCGAAATACTTGTTGCTCTATTTATCGGTATATGGCTTACAGCGACTGGAGTTTTTGCATATAAACGGCTGAAGAAAGACTATGAAGATATGGGGGATACAAAGGAATGAATGTTTACTTTCTGGGTATGTGTATCTCCATGGTCATATATGTTCTTATCGGTATATTTGTAAGCAGGGGAGTCAAGGACGCAAACGATTATTATGTTGCGGGGAGACGTGCTCCTGTCCTTCTTATCGCTGGAAGTTTGATTGCGTCATACACATCAACCGGAATGTTCATGGGAGATGCTGCACAGTGCTATGAAGGAGCCTTCACATCGATTATTTTGTTTGCCGGCATGCAGTCTGCAGGATATATAATCGGAGGAGTATTCTTCGGCAGGTATCTCAGACGTTCGGGGGTTATGACTATCCCGGAGTTCTTCGGAAAGAGATTTGATTCCGTGAATATGAGAAGACTTGCTGCCGTGACCGCTATCACAATGATGGCCGTCTATCTTCTCTCTGTCATACAGGGAATCGGAACACTTATGAATGCAGTTACCGGTGTGAGTTATAATACCTGTATAATTATTGCACTTGTTGTGTTTACTGTTATTACTGTAATAGCTGGCTCTATAGGTGTTCTTATCACAGATACCTTGATGGCGGCGCTCTTCACTGCTGCATTAATTATTTCTGCTGTAGTAATTTGTGGACGTCTGGGGGGGGGCTGGTTTTTGGCAATAGAAAATGTTGTCTCGAATCCGAATACTGCAGATTATCTATCATGGGGAGGTAAATCAGGAGTTCTGTATAACACAGGGCTTGAGAATATAATTTGGGGACTTAATTACGGCATTGTATGGATGTCCGTATGTGCAATAGGTCCGTGGCAGTCAAGCAGATATATGATGGCAAAGGACGAAGTTACCATCGTAAAGTCCGCTCCGTTTGCTGCTGTTGGTGTTTTTGTACTTGAATTTATTGTCGGTCTTGTTGCTGTAATGGTGAACAATGCTAATTACATGATGGATGACTCATCGCGTGTTATGATATGGGCGGCGATGAACCTCCTTCCGACAGTTCTGGGGATAATCCTTTTGACTGGGGTGCTCGGAGCGGGAATAAGCTCTGCGACAACTTTTCTTTCCTTAATCGGCGCGTCATTTGCCAACGACGTATTCTACAGTAAAGGAAAGAAATCCATCAAAATAGGTCAGTGTGCTATGGTTGTAGTAAGTGCCGTAGTCCTTGCTATTGCACTTCTCAATCCTCCATCAATATTCTGGATTATGTTTCTCGGTGGGGCTATGGCATCATCATCGTGGATGCCAGTTGCGTTTGCCAGCATTTTCTCAAAGCGTCTCACAAAGACCGGTGCATTCTGTGGAATGCTCTTTGGTTTCATTGGATGCTTTGTTCTGCAACTTGTAACATGGTTATTCAACATTACGCTTCCTGTCTATCTGGATCCGAGTGTTGTGGGTATATTATGCAATATCATTGCAATGGTGATAGGTTCTGCACTTACACAGGTGTCAGAGAAGGAAAAGGACGAACGGGAAAGATTATTTGTTATTCCTCAAGGAGAGAAGAAACCGGCATCTGTAAGAGAAACACTTAGGTGGGCCAAGGTTTCATATTTAGTAGGAATAGTAGTCTTCATACTTATGATGGTGTTATGGGTTATCCCGTACTTAAATGGGCGGAGGTGACACAGAATGCTCAATGATCGTAAGTTCATCGTTTTTGCGATTGAACACTATAACCCGCTTGGGGTTATAAGAAGTCTCGGGGAGATGGGGATATCACCGATATATATTGCTGAGAAAGGGAAGACTCAGCTTGCCTCAAAAAGTAAATACATCTCAAAGTGCCACTATGTTGATACAGTAGTGGAAGGATACAGTCTGCTTTTATCCGAGTATGGTAATGAAGAGACAAAACCATATCTTATTACCACAGATGACCACACCATGGGATATCTGGATGACAGGTATGAGGAGTGGAAGGGTAAGTTTATCTCTTTTAATGCCGGGTGTAACGGAGGTATCAATAAATATATCGACAAGGCCGAGATATTGAGACTAGCAAAGAAATGCGGGCTCGGTGTTGCTGATACTGTTGTTGTCGAGCGGGGTGAAATACCCGAGGCTTTGGAATTTCCGATAATCACAAAATCAATCTCTCCTAATGTTGGGGGATGGAAGTCTGATGTCTTCATTTGTAAAAGTAGGGAAGACCTCAAGACGGCATACACAAAGATAAAAGCTCCTCGTCTTCTACTGCAGAAATATATAGACAAAAAGAACGAGCTTGAGTATTACGGCTTTGCAATAAATCAAGGAAAAGATGTGATGATATCAATTGCAGCCGATTATTTGTATCTGATTCCCGGATATTACAGTCCGTATATGAATGTCTTTAATCCGCCTTATCTTGAAATTCAGGAGAAGGTAGCTTCCATGATTAGAGAGGTTGGGTTTGAAGGCATTTTCTCCTGTGAGTTTGTACGTGATGCAGATGACAATCTCTACTTCCTTGAGATTAACTTCCGTAACGCAACATGGAGCTATTCATCAACAAAAGCTGGAATGAATCTTCCGTACCTATGGGCTGAGAGTATGGAGAGGGGATGCATAACGGCTGAGGCAAAGAAATCATTTGAACCCTTCAGAGCAATGGTTGAACCTATAGACTACGCTAAGCGTGTAGATACGAGAAAAGTAAGTCTTGCCGAGTGGATATTTGATTTCAGAAATGCAAAGTGTACTTACTACTACAATGAGGACGATATAGAGCCTTATAAGGTTCTATATGAGGATTGGGAAAAGCTGAAATGATTTATGCACGATACATAAAGAGGCTGTTGGATATTATCCTATCACTAATTGCGATTGTGATTCTGAGCCCGCTGTTTCTTATTGTAGCTTTAATAGTCCTAATTACAATGGGGGCCCCGGTACTCTTTTCTCAGGAACGAATTGGCAAAGATGAGGAAATCTTTAGATTATATAAATTCCGGTCAATGACAAACGAAAAGGACGAAAAGGGGAAGTTGTTACCCGAAAAACAGAGATTAACAAAAATTGGAATTGCCCTCCGTTCAACGTCCTTAGATGAACTTCCTGAACTTTTTATGATTTTAAAAGGAGATATGTCGTTTGTTGGGCCTAGACCACAACCAAAATTTTATGGCCCATATTACACCAAGGAAGAAAGGAAAGCTCATACTGTTAGGGGAGGATTGATTCCTCCAGATTCGTTGACAAAAGAGTGTTCAGAAAGTTGGGAAGTCCAGCTTGAAATAGAAAGTTATTATGCCGAACATGTCTCTTTTTTTCTTGATGTTAAGGTTATTTTGTACACATTTATTATCCTCTTAAAAAGGCTCAAGGAGAATTATGGTGCTAATGATAGGCCTATGCTTAATGTTTATAGGAAAGACTGGGTTATATCTGATGAAGTAAAGAAAGAATGGGAAAACAAGAGATCGAAGTGAAAAGAGAAAATATACTGGTTATTGACAAGGATCTTTCATGGATCGCTGTCTGCTATGATTTAAAACTCTCGGGATACTTCGACTGGAAGTATTGCGTTGTGGATTTTAAAGAATCGATTAGGAGAACAGAAGAGTAAGCTATGCGGATATTGGTTGTTACACAGTATTACCATCCTGAGCAGTTTAGAGTTAATGATATATGCGATGAACTGGTAAAACGAGGACATGAGGTAACTGTATTAACAGGACGGCCAAACTATCCTGATGGAGAAATCTATCCAGGCTATGAAGAGATAAAACAAAAAGAGGAGTACCATGGTGTTGAAATAATTAGGTGCAAGGTCAGGCCGAGGCATAAAGGCTCATTTAATCTTCTTTTAAATTATTTAAGTTTTGTTCGTAGCACCAGTAAGAAGATTAAGAAACTTGATAATAGATTTGATGTAATCTATGTTTATCAACTCTCTCCTGTGACGTCGGCGATTCCTGCCTTAAAGTTAAAGAAGAAATATGGAATCCCTATATTCCTTTATTGCTGTGATGTATGGCCGGATTCTGTCAGAGATTCTGATGATAAGCCAATGAGCGTACATAATCCGATTTATGTTGTAGCTAAATGGATTTCAAAATATGTTTATAATCGAGTTGACAGGATAGGTGTTAAGTGCAATCAATTCACTGACTATCTTCATGATGTCTGTGGTGTAGATAAGAATAAATGTTGCTTAATATATGAACACGCAGAATCTAGTTACCTATCTGTACCTGAAGAGCCGGTAGACAATGGATGTTATGATTTTATGTTCCTGGGTAACATCGGAAAATCACAACACTGTGAATATATCGTAAAAGCAGCGGAAAGAATAAAGACAACCAAAGCGTTCAAGGTTCATTTCGTTGGGAGCGGTTCTGCATTGAAAGATTTGCAGGAGTATGTTTCTAAGAAAGGCTTGGGTGATTTGGTTGTTTTTCATGGAAGACATCCAGTATCGGAAATAAACACATTCTATGAATTGGCTGATTGCTGCATGCTTACACTATCTGCAAAAACAGCAACAGGGTTTACTCCCCCTGCAAAACTTGTAGGGTATATGGCTGCCTCTAGGCCCATAATTGGTGCTGCTGAAGGTGCAACAAAAGATATTATACAAGAAGCGGATTGTGGTATTTGTGTTGATTCAGATGATATAAATGGACTAGCGAATGCCATGGTATATGCTCTTGTTAACCAGGAAGAGTTCCTGCAGAAAGGGAAGAAGGGACGTAAGTTCTTTTTGAATAACTTTACATTAGATAATTACATTAGAAATATAGAGAAAAATCTATTTAAGTTGGAGTCGAAATGATACCAAAGATAATTCATTTTTGTTGGTTTGGCCGAGGTAAATATTCCGAATTGGTTAATATGTGTATTGAAAGTTGGAAGAGGGTGTTGCCAGATTATGAAATTAAACTATGGGATGAAGAATCGTTTGATGTGAATATTTGTAATTTTACAAAGATGGCTTATGAAAAAAAAAGGTGGGCTTTTGTCAGCGACTTTGCAAGACTTTTTGCTTTGTATCAATATGGGGGAGTATATATGGATACTGATGTGGAAGTCTTGAAAGACTTTTCTATAATGCTTAAGGAAGATAAATATGTATCTTCTTTTCAAGAAGGAGGTTTTTTAAGCACAGCTTTTATAGCTTGCCCAGCTAAAAACGCATTTATAGAAAGACTATTAAACTACTACACTGATAGAATGTGGACTTTTAATGATTTTGAAATAATGAATCCTATTATTTTTTCAAAGATTGCAAAAAGGGATTTCGATATTTCAATAGGAAAGGAGTATTGTTTCAACGATCAATTTGCTATATATCCCGCAGAGTATTTTGCACCATATAAAAAGTCTATTTTTGGAGAAGGAATGAAAAGATTTCAACACAGAAAATATCGTATTACCGATAATACATTTGTAGTTCATCATGAAATGGGGTCGTGGGGTAAATCTTCAACAATAAGTAAAATAATTAGAGGAATGCTTAGATTAATTGTTCCATAC
>CAVACS010000123.1:0-6866 GCA_963587105.1 Anaerovoracaceae bacterium
TAAAGAGGAACTTCGACAAATATTCGAAATTCCTCATATTTTTACGGTCCAATTGTCCTGGATTTATTTCATGCGTTTATCCTGTCTTTGAAAGTTTTTCATTCTTTTTCGAAAAAAAAGCTGACAAAAAGTGAAAAAATCATGTCTTAAGATAATGTATGTGCAAGAAAATCATAATCAGAGGGAATTTTCCCGGCCTTGAGAGCGACAGATGTCTCGATTACATACATTCATTCTCCCCTCCGGGGGAGGAGCTCGCCGAGGCCGATATCTACATACTCTCCTCGACCCCGATATTGCGCCTCGCCGGGGAGATACTCTCGTCACGCCGCCTCAATCCCATCTCGCGCATAATTGTCCTTCCGTCTCCCTATGAGGAGAATCTCCTTTCCTCGCTCTTTCCGTTTCTGGAGTTCATAAAGCCGGGAAAGGTACTTCTTTCCGACGTCGTCTCGGGAAAGAAGACATACCGCAGCGAATGCATGCGCCACTCTCTCTCCGAGAGGGAGAACAAGATTCTTCCGCCCCTGAGCTACGGTATGAGCGACAAGGAGATCGCCCTCGTCCTCGGAATAAGCGAACGCACAGTCGTGAGGACGAAGCAGCGCGTCATTTCGAAGGCCGGACTAATATCGTCGGGACAGCTCTCGATATTCAGCGCTCTCATGAGCTGGATAAAGGACGAGGAGGAGAGATATGGTGCGAAGAAGAAAAGTAAGGTAAGATGAGAGGGTGAACGATTACGAAGCGGCAATCTATACTCTTCTCGATAAAAACTCCCCCCGGGAGGTCTTCTTTCTTCCTCCCTCCGAGCCCTTCAGATTTCTCACGGCAGTCATTCTCTCGTGTGCGGGAAGCGACAGGGCGGCTCTTATCTCGCTCGATCGTCTCTTCTCCCGCTATTCGACACCATCAGAGATAATCAATGCTCCCGATGAGGAGATAGAGGCTCTCATACATTCCTCGGGACTTGCGGAGAGGAAGAGACGGACGATAAAGGCTGCGGCGGAGTATTTTGTGAGAAACGGGGAGCCGAAGAGAAGGGAAGATCTTCTCTCGATTCCGGGAATCGGAGAAAAGACTGCCGCCTGCTATGCCCAGAGAATCCTCGCCGAAGCTGCCGTCGTCGTCGACATACACTTTGAACGTGTCAGCTGGAGACTTGCTCTCTCTTCCTCTCATGACAGAATACGTACCATGCACGAGATAATGGAGAAGTTCGACAGACGCTGCTGGAACAGGCTTTCGGACACCGTGAACCTCCTGGGGCGCACATACTGCCGTCCCAAACCGAGGTGCGGGGAGTGTTTTCTATCTGAAACCTGCAGAAAACGTTTTGATTCTTGACGCAACGGCTTTACAAAGATTCGGCCTTTGGGATATATTCAGTAGAAGTGTTACGACGGCATATCTTTGCCCATGCTCCGGCTTTAGAAGGCCGACAAAGGTTCCCGTCGAAAATGATGAAAATTATTTAAGGTGGATATTTGTCATGGCTAGAAGATGTGATATTTGTGGAAAAGGTACAATTTCTGGTTCAGTTGTAACAAGAAAGGGACAGTCCAAGAAGAAGGGCGGTGTCGGTCAGCATATCGGTGTGACGACAAAGCGCGAGTTCAGACCGAACATCGTGTCCGTCAAGGCTCTTATCGACGGTACGCCGAGAACTATCAAGGTATGTACACGCTGTCTGAGAGCAGGAAAAGTCCAGAAAGTTGTATAACAGGATTAGATTTTTCTAAGAATGAGAAAGACGGGGACTCCTCTCGAGAGGGAGCCCTCTTTTTTTTAAAACCGGAGGAGAAAGCTTATGAGTACAAGAGTACATGCACTGGAAGGATCGATGGTCTCCACATCGAAGGGAATCGAGAAACTCATCAGAGTCGTCGGCTCCGGCGGCGGTGAGAATTCCGTCTTCGTTCTCCCTCCGACTCTCAATCCCGAACTGACATTCACACGCCTTCTCGAAAAGGCCGCTGAACGCTCTGATGATCTGTGGCAGCTCTTCGAGATGAAGAAGAAGGGCTGGCTCGAGCTTGCGTCCTCGTCCCTCTCTCCATCGGGCGCCTCATCCGTCATAAAGAAAATAGAATCTTCCTTCTCCTCTGTCGGCGATATACTACGCGCCGTCTCGATACTCAGAAGTGCCGACGGAGGCTCGGGTGACTATCTTGAGAATCTTTCCTCGTCATTTCTTGCACTCATTCTTCTCGAGCGTCTCGAGGAGGAGGGAATAAAGGGGGCAATCTTCAGCGAGAAGGAGATTCTCGATGATCCCTCCCTCATCAGGGGATACAGAACAGTCATCGTTGCAGGTAAGCTTACATACTGCGACGACGACAGGGATGCCTCCGGTCGCGAGCGCGAAGAGGAAGGCTGGGGGGAGTACAGTGCAGCGCTTATAGCACGTGCTCTCTCTTCTCCGCTGACATACTGGAACCAGAAATCGCTCCTCTACTCTGCAAGCCGCAGGGATGTTCCCAATGCCCATATAATCAGGAATCTCTCGTATGCGGAGGCGACCGAGCTCAGTTTCTTCGGCGCACCCGTCGTCCATCCTCATTCCTTCATCCCGGCCCAGGAGGCGGGGCTCACGCTCACACTCAGATGGTGGGGTGACATAGAGGAGAAGGGAACTGTTGTGACGAGGGATGCCGTGGAGGACAGAAGGGGCGTCAAGGCCTTCTCCGTTGTGAAGAACATCTCTCTCATCAACGTCGAGGGATCGGGCATGTCAGGTGTTCCCGGAGTCTCCTCGAGACTCTTCACGGCACTCAAGGATGAAGGTATAAGCGTTATCTTCATCTCCCAGGCCTCGAGCGAGTATTCGATATGTTTCGCAGTTCCCCACACACAGTGCAGGAAGGCCGTAGAGACTATCACAAATGAATTCGAGAAGGAGATCGGCTCTCATCAGATTACATCTGTCGACTCTGAGAGCGGTCTCTCGATTCTCGCCGTTGTCGGCGAGGGGATGCCGGGACACGTGGGTGTTGCCGGAAAGTTCTTCTCGTCCCTCGCAAGAGCCGGCGTCAACATCCGTGCAATTGCACAGGGCTCGAGTGAGCGCAACATCAGCGCAGTAATCACCTCCGCTGACGCAGTCAAGGCAGAGCGTGCTCTTCATACAGTATTCTTCATGTCCGAGCAGACGCTCTCCCTCGGCCTCTTCGGCCCGGGAAACATCGGAGGGACGCTGCTTGATCAGATAGGGCGCGAGAGGGAGAGGCTCAAGAGGGAGTTCGATCTCGACATACGTGTACGCGGCATTGCAACGAGCAGCCGCATGATGCTCTCCGAGGAGGGAATAGACCTCTCCTCGTGGAGAGAGAAGTTTTCGCAGTATTCCATTCCCTACAACGAGGAAGTATTCCTTTCTCATATAAAGGCGCAGTACTATCCGCACTGGGTGCTTGTCGATGCCACGTCAAGCGAAGCAAGGGCTATGCAGTACCGCTCCTTCATCGAAGAGGGCTTCCATGTCATAACCCCGAACAAGAAGGCGCCTTCGGGGCCGTATGAAAACTACGAGGCTATCTTCGCTGCCTCAATGAGGACGGGACGCAAGTTCCTCTACGAGACTACAGTCGGCGCGGGGCTTCCGATCATAGTCACGCTCAAGGATCTCAGGGAGACGGGTGACAGAATAGAGAAGGTCGAGGGAATGGTCTCGGGAACACTCTCCTGGCTCTTCTCGACATATGATGCGTCAGTTCCGTTCTCGTCCCTGGTCCTCAGGGCAAAGGAGCTTGGATTCACGGAACCCGATCCCAGGGACGACCTCTCGGGTATGGACGTTGCAAGAAAGACAGTAATACTGGCCAGAGAGCTCGGCTACAGAAGCGAGGTATCATCATTTCCTGTCGAGTCGCTCGTTCCGGAAGAACTGAAGGATGTCTCGAGAGAGGAGTTCCTCGGCCGCATAAGCGAGATGGACGAGAAAATCTACACTCTCTACAAAGAGGCGGAGAAGGAAGGGATGAGACTGCGCTATGTGGGTACGGTTGATGACGGAAAATGCTCCGTAGGATTGAGAAAGTTCCCGCTCTCGCACCCATTCAGCCAGTCGAAGGGAACAGATAACGTAATACAGTTCACCACAGCGCGCTACCATGATCAGCCGCTCGTCGTCCAGGGTCCGGGTGCGGGCCCTGAGGTGACGGCTGCAGGTATATTTGCAGATATCCTGCGCCTGAGTGCGTACCTTGGCTCGAAGATATAATAGGAGGATTGAATGATAAAGTATGTTTCGACAAGAGATAAAAAGGGACAGGCTGTAACGGCCTCTGAGGCGATTTTAAAGGGACTTGCTCCTGACGGGGGACTCTATGTTCCGACAGAGCTTCCAACTGTTTCTCCCGATTTCACGCTCACAAAGGGCCTGGGTGAGGCTATGTATCTTGCAATAAAGCCCTTCTTCGAAGGCGATGAACTCGCCCCGGAGCTCGAGGCCATATGTGCCGATGCCTTCTCCTTTCCCCTTCCTTTCCACGAGTCGAAGGAGAAGTACCTCTATATGGAGCTCATCTACGGGCCCACAAGTGCCTTCAAGGACTTCGGTGCGCGGTTCCTTGCCTGCTGCATGGAGAGGCTTCTTCTGAAAAAAGGCGAGAAGAAGACGATCCTCGTCGCAACAAGCGGAGACACAGGCGGAGCCGTGGCCGCTGCATTCTACAAGAGACAGAACCTCAGTGCAAAGGTGCTTTTCCCGAAGGGGAGAGTTGCAGAGCGGCAGAGGGCGCAGCTCACCACATGGGGGGAGAACATCGAATCCTATGAGGTCGACGGCAACTTCGACGACTGCCAGAGGATGGTCAAGGAGGCATTCATGGACAGTAAGTATTCTCCCTTCCTGAGCTCCTCCAATTCAATCAATATCGGTCGTCTTCTCCCGCAGATGGCGTACTATGCATATGCATCGACGCTCTTCATGCTGAAGTACGGCGTAAAACCTGTCTTCATAGTCCCCTCGGGCAATGTCGGCAACGTGACGGGTGCATACTGGGCTAAGGAATCGGGATACCCCATCGAGAGAATAGTTCTCGCATGCAATGCCAACAGAACGATTCCCGACTATCTCGAGAGCGGGGAGTACAGACCCCGTGACAGCATAAAGACCATCGCCAACGCAATGGATGTGGGTGCGCCTTCAAATATGGAGAGGCTCTTCGATCTCTATCCGACATTCTCCGTCTTCAGGGATAATGTCACAGCATACTCGGTAAGCGACGACTCTATCAGAGATACGATCCGCGAGGTATATGACGAGGAGGGATACATAATCTGTCCCCATACTGCATGCGGAGAGAGGGTGAGGAGAGACCACTACAGGGATGTTCCGTCAATCGTGGTATCTACAGCACACCCTGCGAAGTTCGATACCGTTGTCGAGCCTCTTCTCGGCATAACAGTTCCCGTTCCGAAGAATCTCTATGAGATAACGAGGAAGGAGAGCCGGGCAAAGAGCATCGGAACTGACTATCACAGTCTCTTCTGAGATTTTTCGCAGTAGACGTCACTCTTTTTGTAATAGATGAAAAAGAGTAATGAAACGAGGCCCCATGAGATGGCGTAGGAGTACATTACTCTTTCTATTGTAGCCGTACACCAAGGAATACTGAGCCATATTATTCTGAGACCGCATATTCCGAAGACTGTGAATAGAGTCGGAATGAGGGTCTTTCCGACGCCTCTGAGTGCTCCTGAGAAGATCTCTATCGGTATATAGAGTATGAATACGGGTGCGATAGTCCTCATAATCCTCATGCCGATGGCTATCACCTCTTCGTCTGACGTGAAGAGCCTGAAGGCAAACTGTCCGAGCGTCAGGTAGAGCCCTGTCATGACAGAGGCAGTCAGAGCAGACATTATAAGGCTGTCTCTGACGCCCTTCTTCGCCCTTTCGAGCTTTCCCGCCCCGTAGTTCTGTCCGACGAATGTCGTAGCGGCGATTCCGAAAGCGTTGACTATCATCCAGAAGATTGAATCGAGCTTGTTGTATGACGCCCATGCCGCAGCCGTGTCCGTTCCGAAGCGGTTGACGTTCGTCTGTATGATCATGTTTGATATGTTGTACATGATGGACTGTATGCCGCCGGGAAGCCCGAGCTGGAGCATCTTTTTAAGTATTACGGGGTCGATGTCGAAGGAGCGGGAGATGAAGTATCTGCAGCAGTCCTTTCTGCGGCAGAGACATATAAGTGTGATAAGGGCGGAGAGTATCTCGCTGATGACGGTGGCTTCCGCCGCTCCCTTTACTCCTCTTTTGAATACAGATATGAATATGATATCGAGGGCGATGTTTGCGACGGCACCTATTATGAGGAAGATCAGCGGATCCTTCGAGTCTCCGAATGAGCGGTAGATACCCGATGCCATATTGTAGAGAATGAGTGGAAGCGCCCCCGCAAAATATACATGCAGATAATCCGTTGCAAGTGGCAGTACATCCTCCGGTGTCTCTATGAGTTCAAGAAGGGGGACTGTCAGTATGCAGCCGAAGAGAGTGATTGCCGCGCCGAAGAAGATCGAGAGCCCGATTGCGGTATGGATGCTCTTCGAGACCCTCTCCTCATTCCCCGCACCGTAGAACTGGGATACGATGACTGCGGCACCGGAGGCGACTCCCGTGAAGAAGCCTATGATGAGGTTCGTCATCGTGCTTGTCCCTCCGCTTACCGCGGCAAGAGCTTCCTTTCCCAGGAGCTGACCCACAATTATCGCATCCACCGTGTTGTAGAGGGTGGTGAAGAGTGTTCCGAACATTATCGGAAAGAAGAACAGCAGAATCTGCTGCCAGATGACGCCCTCCGTCATTGTTTAACCTTATTGAGGTGGAAACTCCGATGCTTGCATCGTGAGAGGAA
>CAVACS010000124.1:0-6831 GCA_963587105.1 Anaerovoracaceae bacterium
ATTCATGGGACTGGGACCGAGTATGAACGAACTTCCTTCCGGAGCATGAAGAAGCACGGGATCAAATCGCATCAGAAGAAAGGAATCATCGAAAATGGAACTCATTTTACCTAAAAGATAAAATCCTTTTATACTGCAAACAACCTTTTCGGATAATCCAGCCTTTTCACTATCATCCTCATCGTTGTCTTCAAGAAGATCAGAAAGTAAGCTCCCCTCTGACATGACAGCTCTGATGTAGAGGTCGGCTCTTTTCAACTGGAACAGGAGGGAGGATCTTCCTGTCATGTTGTCATCATAAAGGAAGGAGAAATCATCTTCTTTCATATTTTTAAGGAAAAGGGGAAAGATATCGTCCATAGATGATACGAACTCTTCAAGCAGATTGTGGGGAAATTCGATATCTGTCTGGTAGAGATTTCCGATTTCCGCATTCTCTTCCTCTTCCCCTGTAAAAGGATTCATCAATTGAACATGGACGCCGTCTTCCGACCATCCCGATAGCAGATTTCTGTCAACAAAGTTATATCTGTTTTTTTCAGCCATATGAGAACTATACTCAATAAACGGCAGTGTCGGCAATATATAATTAAAAGGGAGGAGACTTCTCTCCTCCGCTTACCTTCACTCGACTTCGAGGACCGTGTAGCCTTCCTTTTCGATCGTCTTTCTTATAAGGTCGTCTGATACGTCCTTACTCAATGTCAGAGTTACAAGGCCCTTCTCGTGGTCTGCCACGGCGCTCTCCACTCCGTCGAGAGCCTTCAGGGCATTCTCGACCCTCATCTCGCAGTGATGGCACATCATGCCGTCGACTCTTACTTTTCTTTCCATTTCATTATTCTCCTTTACGGGTATATTCCCCGTTCTGTGTTTACGGCTCTTCGCCTTGTATATATCTACCAGGTTCAGTCTCAGTGCATTCGTGCAGACGCAGAATGACGAGAGCGACATCGCAAGTGCTCCGAACATCGGCTCGAGGCGCCATCCGAAGAGCGGGATGAAGACGCCCGCTGCAAGGGGTATTCCGATAAGATTGTATATGAATGCCCAGAAGAGATTCTCGTGGATGTTTCTCAGCGTCGAACGCGATAGAGATACGGCCCCGACAGCATCCATGAGCGTACTCTTCATGAGGACTACGGACGAGGAGTCTATGGCAATGTCAGTTCCGCTTCCGATGGCAATACCGACATCTGCCTCAGTGAGGGCAGGAGAATCGTTGATTCCGTCACCGACGAATGCAACCTTTCCGTATGCCTTGAGCTTTCTAACCTCCTCGGCCTTCTTCGATGGAAGAACGCCGCTGATAATCCTCCGGACCCTGAGGCCTGAGCAAATATTTCTTGCCGTATTCTCATTGTCACCTGTGATAACGACGACCTCGAGTCCCATCCTGTCGAGCATTTCGACTGCCTCTCTGCTGTCCTCCTTGAGCCTGTCCTTTATTGTTATAAGACCCAGAAGATGAGTGGAGAGAACTACGTAGACAAGAGACGAACCGGAAGAGGATACCTTCCCTTCAAGCTCCTCAAGGTATTCTCTGTTGTCGATTTCAAGATCAGAGATGAAGGCAAGGTTGCCGCAGTAAGCTTCTCTTCCGTTCACAATACCCTTTATGCCCTTACCCGGAACAACCTCTGCCTTCTCTGCGGAATAAGGCTCCACGTTCATCTCCTCAGCCTTCTTCATTACGGCCAGACTCAGAGGATGGTCAGAGAGGCTTTCGAGCGCAGATGCAGTCCTCAGAAGCTCACAACTGTTGTTGTCACAAGAGTATATTTCGTCGACTGTGTTCTTTCCTTCGGTGATGGTTCCGGTCTTGTCGAGTGCAATGACGCTGACCTTCCCGAGCTCCTCTAAGGCCTCGGCAGATTTGAAGAGAATGCCGTTTCTCGCACCTTTTCCGCTTCCGACCATGATGGCGACGGGAGTTGCAAGCCCGAGAGCGCACGGACACGATATTACAAGTACGCTTATACCGCGTTCTAAGGAGTATCCTGTATCGTGTGTGATGATAAGCCATACGACGGTGGTAATCAGAGCAATCAGTATGACTACGGGTACGAAGATGCCGCTGACCGTGTCCGCCGTCTTCTGTATGGGGGCCTTCGAGGAAGCAGTCTCTTCGACGAGCTTTATTATCTGGGAAATGGTGGTGTCGTCACCGACCTTCTCGGCCCTGCACAAAAGGTATCCCGACTGGTTGATGGTTCCGGCCGTTACCCGGCTTCCCTTCTCCTTGTCCACAGGAATGCTCTCTCCGGTGAGGGATGACTCGTCCACAGCACTCTGTCCATCGATTACGATGCCGTCAACGGGAATCTGCATTCCCCCCTTCACAGCGAAGATGTCACCGACAGAGACGTCCTCAATCGGCGTCAGCACTTCCTTGCCGTCCTTTATTATAACAGCCTCGCGGCTCTTGAGCTTCGAGAGGCTCCTCAGGGCATCGGTTGTACGGCCTTTACTCTTCGCCTCAAGCGTCTTACCCACAGTTATGAGCGTCAGAATCATGGCCGCGGACTCGAAGTAGAGGCCGTGTATATTGCTCATTGCTCCTTCCATGTTTCCCGAGCCCATTTTATAGGATGCGTCGAGAAGAAGGTAGAACGACCAGAGAAATGAGACACCGCTTCCAAGTGCCACGAGGGAGTCCATGTTGGGGGATCTCCTCAAGAGTCCCTTCGTTCCCGATATGAAGAACTTCTGGTTTATGACCATCACAACAGAAGAGAGGAACATCTCGACGATTCCGATTGAAAGATGGTTCTTCGTAAAGAAAGACGGCAGGGGCCAGTTCCACATCATTGCCCCCATGCTGAAATACATGAGAGAGCATGTAAAGAATGCAGAGACAATAAGTCTTTTTATAAGCTTCGGCGTCTCGGTATCTTTAAGGTTATCCTCATTATCTGTTTCTGTCCTCTTTCCTTCAGGAGATGCCGAATAGCCGGCGTCTGTTACGGCACGGATGACATCTTCGTCAGATGCCGTTCCCTCGACGTTCATAGAGTTCGTCAGGAGGCTTACCGATACGCTCTCCACTCCTTCGACCTTCTTCACCGCCTTCTCGACACGTGCCGAGCAGGAAGCACAGCTCATTCCCTTAACAAGATATCTTTTCATCTCATCAGCCTCTCGACTATAGCAACAGTCTCGTCCAGAACCTCATCCCTTCCCTCTCTTATGTCACGTGCAACACAGGTGTGGAGATGGGATGAGAATATCTCGCGCTCGAGGGAGGCAAAGCCCTTCTCGACGGCGGCGCACTGCATGAGTATGTCGACGCAGTATCTGTCGTCCTCTATCATCCCCTTTATTCCCCCGAGCTGGCCGATGAGTCTGTTGATCCTGTTCTCGAGAGCCTTCTTCTCTTCTCCGCTTCTATGTGTCTGCTTTCCGCTCCTTGAGCAGCATTCCTTTTCTTCCATTTTGTCTCCTATACCCCCGAGGGGTATTCTATAGATACCACCAGGGGGTATATTGTGTCAAGGCAAAATTGCAACTCTCGTAATTTTATGATAGTCTCACCATCATGGACGACAGCAAGACAAGAAATATAGGCATTATGGCCCACATAGATGCAGGCAAGACGACCACTACCGAGAGAATCCTCTTCTATACAGGAGAGAATCACCGTATCGGGGAGGTCGACAACGGCGAAGCTACGATGGACTGGATGGAACAGGAGCAGGACAGAGGCATCACGATAACAAGTGCAGCCACCACATGCTACTGGAAGGACCACCAGATCAACATCATCGACACTCCGGGCCACGTTGACTTCACAGCCGAGGTCGAAAGAAGCCTGAGGGTTCTCGACGGAGCCGTCGGCGTCTTCTGCGCAGTAGGCGGCGTTGAACCCCAGACGGAGACTGTGTGGCGTCAGGCCGACACATATTCCGTGCCGCGCATTGCATTCGTCAACAAGATGGACAGACTCGGAGCCGATTTCTACCGTGTCATTGACGAAATGAAGAAGAAGCTCGGTGCCAACCCCGTGCCGCTCTTCATCCCCGTGGGAGAGGAAAGCTCCTTCAGGGGGGTAATCGATCTAATGAAGGGAAGAATGCTCACATTCAGCACAGACGACCAGGGCTCTACAGTCACGGAGAGCGACATTCCTTCTGAATACGAGGAAAGATACACCGGGATGAGGGAGAGCCTCATCGATGCACTTGCCTCCTACTCCGATGAGATAACAGAGCTCTACTTCGAAGGCGGAGAGATTCCTCTATCCCTTATGAAGGATACGATCAGAAAGTGCACGATAGAACGCACAATTCTTCCGGTATTCGTGGGCTCTTCGCTGAGAAACATCGGCGTCCAGACTCTTCTCGACGGCATTGTCGACTACCTTCCTTCTCCTCTCGACATCAGTCCCGTCGAGGTTATAAATGCAAAGAACAGCGAGAAGAAGGAATTAATTCGTCACAATCCCTCCGGACCTCTGGAGGCACTGATCTTCAAGATCCAGGTAGACCCCCACTCGGGTCCCCTATGCTTTGTCAGAGTCTATTCGGGAACACTTAAAAAGGGAGTTGCCGTCTATAACATCTCCAAGGGTAAGAAGGAGAGAATCAACAGGCTTGTAAGAATGCATGCCATGAGAGAGGAGGATGTGGGAGAGCTCAGAAGCGGCGACATCGGCGTCATCATCGGCTTCAAGAGTGCACAGACGGGAGACACGATCGGAAGCGAGAATCACCCCTACCTTCTCGAGAACATGGTCTTCCCGACTCCCGTGATATCTGTTGCGATAGAGCCGAATACCACATCCGACATGGCGAAGCTCCAGAAGGCACTGGAGATGCTTGCAATGGAGGATCCCACCTTCACATACAAGGAGGACAGCGAGACGGGTCAGCTTGTGATATCGGGAATGGGAGAGCTTCATCTTGATGTGCTTGTTACAAGAATCACAAAGGAGATGAAGATCGATGCCAGAGTCGGCAACCCGCAGGTATCATACAGGGAATCCATAAAGAAGACTGTATCCGGCAGCGGGGAATACGAGAAGACGATCGCGAACAAGGAGAACTGGGCGAAAATATCACTCACTGTCTCCCCTTCTCCCGCGAAGACCGGAAATGTCCTTACGATATCTGCCAAGACGAAGGATATACCGGAAGAAATAATAACCGCAGTAAAGGACGGCATACACGCAGCATTCTCCTCCGGCATTAAGTACGGCTACGAGTGCACAGATATCACAGTCGACGTTACCGATATCTCATACGATCCTCTCCGCGCATCTGTACTTGCCTTCTCTTCGTGTGCGGCAGAGGCCTTCGACAGACTCTGCTCTGATGCAGATCCTGTTATCATGGAGCCCATCATGATAGTACAGGCCACAGCACCGGGTGAGTATATCGGAGATGTCATCTCCTCGATAACGCAGCGGAGCGGCATCGTGCTGAGCATGGAAAGCAGGTCGAATGCCGACACTGTTGTTGCCGAGGTACCCCTGAGGGAGATGTTCGGCTACACGACCGTCCTCAGATCATCGACCCAGGGACGCGGCACATTCAGCATGGAATTCGGACACTACGCTGAAAAGAGCGGCGGCATCGGGTATTGAGTACCCGAGCCTGGTATTGTGCCTTCTCACTCAAAAGAGAAGGCATTTTTAACAAAATAGATTCTTTCTTGAAAATCAAAAAAGAAGTTTTCCAGGAAGAGTCTCTGCCGTGCTCTCCTTACCCGGCCTTGAGCTACAGCAGCGGAAGAAATACGCTATGGAATGCCGAATAGTTTCTGCTGTCACGGGCGGGAGATGTATAGACTGCAAGCTCGATTGTTCTGAAGAAGCAGAGGTATTCTTCGACAGCCGTTTTCAGAGCCCGGGCAACAACATCGGGAGGATTATGGAATGCACCGCAGCCGAAAGCCCCGAGAACGATGACCTCGTTTCCTTCCCCGCTGGCGATTTCGAGAATGCGCTTCATCCTCCTGTAATGGAGTGCATATATTTCACTTCCAGTTATTCTTGTTCTCCTCACGCCGTAATCAGAGTCCCCCGGACGGGGATCTCTGAGGTCCGGAGCCGCGGCGGAGAGGACGTTCACGCTGTACCACTCTCTCTCGTCTTTCATTTTCATCTCACCATCATCACCCCTGAAGACGATCACAGACGGGGTATAAATGACGCTGTCGCTGTTTCTTCTGTCGCACCTGAGTCTGTTGACCGAATAGTAGTTGTCCCAGAGCCTCCTCTCGCGTAAACACGGATAGAGCGTAGATATGCGGCAGAGACTCTCCTCCTGTGCAGAAGAGCCCTTCCTTACGCCCCCTCCGGGATTTGCGGCCGAAGCGAAGTTGAGTACGGCCGTCTTCATCCCCCTGTAGAGCGCGGCAGCCTCGAGTGTCCGCCTGGGTGAGAGAATGACCTTCGCCTTCTTATCGTAGACGACGTTTTCCTTCGGAGTGTATTCCTCCCCTTCCCCGATATAGAGCTGCTTTCTTACCGATTCCCTCACAGCTCTCCTGAGGGTGTAGTTATTGCTGCACGCAAGAAGTGTCTCCTCAAATACCCTGATGTTTTCTTCTCTTGTCATTTTACTTTCTCCAATTATAAATAAAAGCGGCGGAGCTGTCCTCACATAAATAAAAGGAAAGCCCCATCGTCCCCCCTCATTCCCGGCCTCATAATCGATGCTTTTCTTCTCCCCGGAGCAGCATTACTTTAGCCTGATTGAAGAGAAGAGATGTCGCTTCATGGGCGACAAATAAAATAAAGCCGGAAAAATGCTGTTTCTCCTCAAAAATCATCAGTTTTTCTTTAGGAGATACGCATCAAATTAACTTTTAAAAGAACATGTCGTTTTG
>CAVACS010000125.1:0-6743 GCA_963587105.1 Anaerovoracaceae bacterium
CCGCTGTACATCATCTCTCTAGCCATCAGTTATCTCCTAAAAGTTCAGCCATACGCTGGTTGATTGAGGCGTCAAGCTCTCTAATCTGAGAGAGAAGCTCATCAGATGGGGTAGGGGCCTGGTATTTGTAAAAGTAGCGGGTGAAAGGAATCTCTGCGCCGACCTTGTCCTCAAAGAAAGCCTTGGCATCGGGGACGTGAGGGAGAACTTCACGCTTCATGTAATCGTCAATATCTTCGTCCCATTTGACTATCTCACTGTCCTTGGTATCTTTGTCGTAGATGATATTGCCTTTCTTATCCTTCTGTATCTCGGCAGTCTTATCCATTTCTGAGAGGCCGTCAGCAATCTTATCGAGTATCTTCTTGTCGAGAGAAACATCCTTCAGAACAGATTTGAGGATGGGCTCGAATGCTTTAGGAGAAAGATACTTCTTATCGCTGATGTTGCTTTTCAATGTTTCAATTATTCTTTCGTAAGTAGCTCTTGTTGAATAAAACTTTTCGAGCTTATCTTTCTCTTTTGCAGTCTTGTTTGTTCCTTTGTCCTCAAGCTCCTGAACCTTCTTCTCGTCCCAGAGAGAGGAAAGATCATTGGACTGGATCAGATTTTCGATAGACTTTTCTGTTATGGAGTAACTGCGCTGCAAAGGCTGCATTACCGTGTATTCACGGTAGATGAACTCCGTGTTCTTGTAGATCTTACAGTATTCATTCTCCTCAAAGTCAGTATAAAGCTTCGTAATCCTTACTCTGTCTTCCGGAAGGAATTCATTCTTCTTGTTGCCGAGGGGTTTCCTGAGCTTGTGGAAGATACTTGATGCATCAATAAGCTGGATATAGCCCTTACGCTCGGGACGTTTGTTCTTGGAGAGTAGCCAGATGTAAGTTGATATCCCGGTGTTGTAGAAGAGATCTGTCGGCATCTGGATGATTGCTTCAATGAGGTCGTTCTCCAGTAGCCAGCGTCTTATCTGGGACTCACCAGAGGTTGTGCCACCCGTAAATAGGGGAGAGCCGTTTTCAATAATTGCAGCACGCCCGATCTTATCGTCCATCTTGTCTACTGCAGACTGCAGGAAAAGCATCTGACCGTCCCCGGAGCCCGGAAGTCCCGCACCCCACCTGCCATCAAAACCTTTCTCGTATTCATGTCTTACAGAATCTTCCTGTCCTGTTTTTGCATCCTTTCCTCCCCATGGAGTACCGAAAGGCGGATTTTCGATAACAAAGCGCATCTTTGTTCCGGCGAAAGGATCTTCCTTGAAGGTGTCTTTGTTCACGAAGTTCTCGGCATTCTGCCCCTTGATAAGCATCTCGGCAAGCCCTATCGCATGTGTCTGGGGCATAACTTCAACACCATAGAGTCTCACATCACATGTCGGGTTGTAATGCTTGAAATAACTGTAGGCAGTACTGAGCATACCGCCTGTTCCGCATGCCTGGTCACAGACCGTGATAACCTTGCTGTCGTCGAAGATATCATCTGCTCCTTCAGCAACAAGAAGCGACACCATAGTCTTGATGATATCTCTACCAGTGTAGTACTGTCCTGCGTCTATATTCTGGTAGAATCTACCGATGAGGTTTTCAAAGATGTATCCCATCTTGATGGAGTCAAATTTCTCAGGATGAAGGTCAAGCGAAGAGAATGCTTCGATTACTGTATACAAGCATCCGTCCTTCTCCATCTTCTCTGCATGTTTCTTGAGTTCGAGATTGTTGAGGATAGTTCTCACATTATCGGAAAAATGATCGATGTATGCTTTGAAGTTGCTGAGGATATTCTCTTCATCGTTCAGGATTTCCTTGAGAGTGAAGGGAGAAGTGTTATAGAACTGGAAGCCCGAGAGACGGCAGAGTGCCTTAACAGGATACTCGGGGTCTGTCTTGAACTTCTCGACAACCTTATCCTTGGTCTTCTCGAGTGTACATTCAAAACGCCTGAGGATTGTCATCGGGATGATGACATCTCCGTAGTGGTCAGGCATAAAGGAGTTACGTATCTTATTTGCAATAGACCAGATCATGTTCGCTTCTGAAGTTATATCAACAGGAGCTTCGTCCCACATCGGGTCAAGGTTCTTTGTTATAATGTCGTTATCCATAAAGCTGAGCAGCCCTCCATAAACTTATTTGTTCTTAATATATTATAGCTCAAAAAACTGATTTTATTCTCGTAATGGGAAAAGTAGTATTATTCACTGCTGAATCATTCAATAATCCCTCTTTGCCATCATCCATGCTGATCCCATCTCCTTGTTGTATCTCTATTATTATAGCATGAATAGGGAAGTATTGTTTCCTTGTAAGATGGTTTTAGAAATTGACTCATAAAAACGTCAGTTGTCTGAATTTCCGGTTACAAATTCTTCATAGAAAGGAAAGACTGTCTGATCAGGATTATCGACAACCGTCCTTTTACGAGGATGATGTTGCTCAGATACTGGTGTCGGAGAAGGAATAACAGGAGTCGGAGTTATCTCCGTCGCTACGTGTTCTGATGTTTGTTGTCCTGCATTTGGCCTTCTGTTTTTCGTAGTGCGTTTCCTTTTCTTTGTCGATGTATTGTCGAGCGTGCCCATGGACGGAGGAGTGTTGTCAGCAATAGCTTCACCGAGAATGTCATCGTTATTGTTGGCGTAACGGAGGAAAGCAGTAATGGCATCGAGCTTCCTGTTCTGTTCTTTGCGTGTGCCGGTACGTATCATATTCAGAATATCACGTTCTTTCTCTGTCAGTAACTTTGTAAATGCTCTCTCATTGTAGTGGAAGAGAAGCTGCGTACAGTCGTATTTGAGTATTTCCTTCGCCAGTGCCATGAACCAGATATCAGGACACTGCCTGCGTGATATCATACTCGAGAGAGTCTTCTCGTTCATGTTTACGGCCTCGGCGAATTCACGCTTCGACATGTCGCACTCCTTAAGAATTCGTTCGAAGTTATCCCAGAAAGTCCGGGTCAGGTTTTCCTTTGTAATTATCTCTGTTCTCTGATTATCAGCAGTGCTCAATTGTATTCCCCTCAGAACAATATTGAATATAAATATACTGCATTTTGCAGAATTATCAAGAAAAATACTGCATTTGAAATCGCGAAAGCAAATATACCCCCCAGGTTGCTATAATAATACTGTAAACTGAGGCGCCGCGCGCAACCGGTTTATAATAATTTATTATATTATAGGAGATTATTTTTTGACTTTAAATGAAACTGAAATCAAAAACATGGTGAAGACGGAAGAGGGTAAAACTGTCAGAGTCTCCTCTGCTCGCGGGGTTTTAAACCTTCCGATTTATCATCATGGAGAATTGTTGCACGGCTTTCTGCATAAAGCTGCTGTGAGGAACGGCTTCAATACGGTGGATGATTTTGTGAAGAAAATCCAGGGGCTTCCGAAATTATCTTCCAAGAAAGGATTCAGCACCGGATACGATGCAATGTCAAACTTCCAGAGTGGAATCAGATTCGATGACGACTTCGACTGGCTGCGTTCGGGAACTTTGTTCTCGACTCTCAATTCATTCACATCCGTTCCTCCGGAGTTGAGACTGAAGGAGTACACAAAGAACATTGTACTCCGCAACGATGAGGCTAAAGTCCCGAATTTCATCCATGACGTTTATGTATGCCCCGAGTGCATGAGAGAGGAGGGAGAAGACTGGTATTATCATACATCTCATCAGATGCCTTATCTGACATACTGCCCTGTTCACGGAACAAGACTGCTCAGATATAACGGAGTAAGGTGTCACGAAGCAGATGAACCGGTATTCGAGGAGATAAAGCCGTTTTCTCACGAAGAGAGACTCTCTTCCTTTTCGAAGGCAATACTCGAGAGCGATATCGACTGTTCGGTATACGGGATTATAGGGGTTATCAACACACGTCTCAAAGGCCTCTATGTTCCTTTCGATATCGACCCGTGTATCGAAGACAGGATCGACCTCATGTATAACGTTCCGTTCAGGGCACTTGAGAACTTTGTTGAACATAAGATTACACTTCCTGTAAAGAACATGATTGCGCTCATAGCATACCTTTTCGATACGCCTGACGACTTCCTTTCTCTTGTGCCGAAGGGAGCCGACTACAAAAGCGAATTCAAGGCTGTTATCAATAAAAGGTTCAAAATGCTTACACCGTACCGCAACGACGCTGTGAAGCTGAAGTGTCTCAAGTGCGGAGATATCTTCTATGCCAACCCTCCTGCATTTATAAGAAATCCCGAATGCAGCAAGGAGGTGAACGGCTATGAGTAAGAGAATATCCGAGATTTCGAAATTCAAGCAGGGAAGAGGAACAGGCAGAGGTAAGGATTACAAGCCGTGGATTTACATAAGTGAGCTTAACAGTATCGGGACGGCTGAGTCTGTCCCCGACTGGAAGCATGGAAGAATGATTCAGTGCCTCTCCCAGGGTGAGGTATGGGCATATCATTATCTCAGATTCAACGACAACGTCAGTGATATAAGGGAACAGTTCCCGCTTCTCCCTATAAACGAGACAGTGGCAATAGCAGCAGAGATGGGAACGAAGGGTGCATTAAATGACAATATCGTAATGACACTGGACTTCCTTGTAACACGGACAGACGGCTCAGAGTTCGGTGTATCCGTAAAAGAGAGCGAGACGAGCTACACAAAGAGAGACAGAGAGCTTTTCGATATCCAGAAGGAATACTGGAAGAGAAGGGGAGTGAAGCTCTATCTCGTCTTCAAGGACAAGCTGAATATCAATGTAAAGTTGAACATCGAGGATGCAGTAAAGGCATACAACGACGAAAGGGTATTTGCCGGCGACGACTTCAGCCTTGCCCGTCATCTTGTTGCGACGAAGAAGGTTCATGTCGATATGGCAGAGAAAATCAATTACGAGAAACTCATTGAAAACCTGAAGGAGACAAACATATGGCAGACGGAAAAATCGAAGTTGGAACATTGATCAGATTCAACGGTGAGGAGACTACATGGCGCGTAATCTTACTGCACAATGGAGTGTACCGCATGATAGACACGAAGGCACAGGGATTTATCTTCAAGGACATGAGCTATGACGAGATGATTGAGGCCGAACTCAACGGTACGATATCAGTCGCAGAAGACCAGGAAATACACGTACTCGACAAGTCCAAGCTCAGCGAAAAGGACCTCGAAGTATTCAGGAAGAAGCAGGCATTCGTGAATGATATGGATGAAGTATACGGCCCGGATTTCTCAATCTTCCCGACCAAGGCTTCTAAGCCGTTCTTTAAAGAAAAACTTGCAGAATACGAACTCAGCAGGCCTAACGGATATAGAACACTTCTTGCATGGCTTCAGAGCGGGAAGCAGGAATACGCTCTTGCAGACAAACGTCTTTCAAAGAAGAATGGAGGTACCGATTATCATTACAATGTTAAAACGGGAAGAAAATCATCAAGAATGCAGGGTGTTATAATTGATGAATACTGTAAAGAGGCATTTGAATACGGTCTCCAGATATTCAAGCGTTACAGGACGGCAACTGTTACCTACTGTTTTGTAAAGCTTACAGGGAAATATTATTCGAAAGAGACAAACGGGCAGATTGAGCTTTTTGAACCGGATAAAAGACCAACAGAAAAACAGTTCCGGAATTATGTCAAAAAGATGTTATCTCCGGAAGAGAATGCAATCATCAAGACCTCCTTAATTGAATACCGCAACAACAAGCGTATTCTCTTTGGCACATCACGCTTTGAAGCAACACGTCCGGGAATGCTACTTGAGGCGGATGCCGTGGAGACTGACCTTTATGTTGTGTCGGCAATAGATCCGACAAAGCTTGTCGGCAGGCCTGTCATCTACATGATGGTCGATATATATTCACACTGTATCGTTGCCGCTTCAGTCGGTTTCGAAAACAACTCAGAGCTCGGGCTTACGAATCTTCTCATCAATTTCTTCCTCGACAAGGGCAGGGTAGCCTGCGATTCGAATGTCATAATTGACGAGTCACTATGGCCGTCTCAGTTCATTCCGGGAACAATCCGCTGTGACCGTGGGTCGGACTTCAAGAGCAAGAAGTTCGAGGATATCTGTGCATCCTTCGGTATAAGCAGACAGCTCTGCACAGGTGCGACCGGTTCTATGAAAGGCACTATCGAGCAGCTCTTCAGAGAATTCCATCTGATGTTTGCAACCGAATTTGAAAGGAAAGGGTACATTCAGAAAAGATACGACAGTAATCATAAGAAGGAAGCTCTGCTGACAATTGATGAAGTATCGCAGCTTGTAATCCTCTTCATCCTCTATCACAACTCGCACAACATTATGAGCACACAGCTTACAAAAGACATGATCAAGGAAGGCGTAAGCAAGAAGCCGATCGACATCTGGAATTACGGTATCAAGCACAACGGAAGCATGCCTCCGATTGTAGCATCGAAAGCAGATGAGGCTTTCTACAATCTTCTTCCTGCAAGCAAGGCGGGAATATCACGTGGAGGAATACTCTTCAAAGATTTATATTATCTTCCGTTCGGCGACAATGACCTTCTTGCCAAAGTTAAGCTTTCGACTGTCAACGCAGGCATGCGAGATTCGACAGGGAAGATGAAGAACAGTCTGGACATCCGCTTCGATCCGAGAAGTGTCAATTATCTCTATTACATCAAGGACGGCAGGGTGATGAAGCTTTCTCTTAACAAGGAAAAATGCGGAAGCTACATCAATATGACATGGGATGAATACTCGGATTATTACCGTATTCAGCATGATAGA
>CAVACS010000126.1:0-6738 GCA_963587105.1 Anaerovoracaceae bacterium
AGCGAAGGGCTAGGACAACACCCATCGGTACCTATGCATTCTCCCGTAACGTAGTGCTTATGCACTAAGGCTAATCAACAAGGGTATGCTCACTTCCGCTGCATACCCCGGGACTTGTCCCGTGGGTTGTTGATGAGAGAAGGCCTCCCGGGCCTTCTCTATGTAAGTTAATTGATAATCTTCAATGCGTCAAATCAGAGGTCATCGTCGTCAGATACGTCAATGTCCTCCTCGGGGCCTATCACGACGTCCATCTCCTCGAAGAGCGACTTCTTCGGCTCGCTTTTCTCCTTCTTCTCCTCTCTCAGGGATGTCTGCTGCCCCTTGAGACGGACAAGAGTAGCCTCCTCGCTTATACGGTCGTTCTTCGCCTGTGCCCTGGCGCTCTGGAGCTTCGTTCTGTCCTCCTCGAGCGAGCTGACCTCATTCTCTAGGTTCTTCTGCTCCTGCTGGAGGTTCCAGATCTCCTCCTTGACCTTTGTAACCTTCTCCACCTGCTCCGAGAGCTCGGCTTCCGTCTCGCGTATCTTGTTCCTGAGGTCCGCAAGAGTTGTCTCTGCTTCTCTTATCTTGCCGTGCGCCGTCTCCGTAAGTATGTGGTAGGCCTCTTCACTGTCGCCGGTCGCCGCAGCTACGGCTTTCAGGAATTCCTCGCCCTGGTTTCTGAGTTTCAACAGGAGCGCGGAAGCTGTGCTGTGTGCATTCTCGACGACTTCCGAAAGCGCTGCCTCGCATCTCTCCCTGTACTGGGCTCTCTTAGTCTCGAGAGATAGAAGCTCGTTCTCGAAGATATCCTTCTTCTCGCTGATCGTCTCATCGAATTCGGCCTCGATCCTGCTCTTCTCCTCCTTCAGGCGGAGAACCTCTTCTTCGGCCCTGTCCCTTCTTTCATCGAGCTTTGCACTGCAGTCGGCAACGATTGTATTCTTTCTCTCCTCGTTCTCGTCAAAGCCGAGGGACGCCTCAGCTCTGAGAGCTTCGAATCTGGATCTGAACTCCTCGAGAACCTTCTCCTTTTCCTTTGAAAGCTTCTCTATATCATCTTCGACGATCCTTTCCTTCTCGGAGAGCTTTTCAGTATAGTTCTCGATCGAGGCAGCTATCTCCTCCTCCTTGTCCCTGAGGTCGGCTTCGAGTGTATTCTCGGTGCTTCTCACAGCACTCTCGAGGTCCTCCGTACACTTCTCAATCCTCTCTTCGAACTCCTTGAAGATGGCATCTCTTCTGTTTTCGAATGCAAGAACAGCGGCACTGCGGTCACTATCGAGAGAAGTGCTCTTCTCTTCGGCGTCCTTCATTATGGCGTCCTTCCTCAGTTCGAGCTCATCAAGCTTCGCCTTTATATCGACAAGGCACCCGTCGAGCTCCTCGCGGCTTCTTGAGACTGAGGCATCTGCCTCATCGGCCTTCCTCGAGAGGCTTTCGAGCCTCGCCCCGGCCTCCGTCTCCTCTCTGCGGCATATATCATCCCAGCCCTTCTTCTCTTCTGCGATGTAATCGGAGAACTGGATCTTCGCCCTCTCAAGAGACTGCGAGAAGAGCGTCAGCATCTCGTTGTTCTCCTCCTTCTGGCTCTGTGAAGCTGCCTTGAGGTCCTGCTCCGTCGAGGCTACAAGTCTAACGTAGTCTGACTTGAGAGAGTCCATCTGGGATGTGAGTCTCTCAGTCTCCTTCTGGAACTGTATTGCATAATCGTTGACGGCTTCGATCTTCCTTACCTCAGCCTGCACGGCGTAGAGTCTGTTCTCCGCCTGCTCGGTCTGTACCTTGAGCTTCTTGAGTGCATTGCCGTAGTTCTCGCAGACTCCCGAAAGGTCATCGAGCTCCCTCTGATGGACAAGAACGAGGTCTATCGACTCTGCAAGGTGCTCCTGCACCGATGAGGCATGCTCGACTCTGCTCGTGATATTCTGCTCGCAGTCACGGGCCGTCGAATTGAGACGCGAGAGCGTCTGGGTCATTTCGTTACGGAAGGCCTTTATCCTTTCGTTGACCATCTTCATATTCTTGTCCTTCCTGTCTGCAGCACGGAATGCAATTATGATTATGAGATTGAGCAGAAAACTGACGCCGATGGCGATATATATGGTTGTAACGGACATTTTCTCTCCTAGAATAATTTTTCCTTAAGTTCCTTCCAGTCCCGGACCGTCAATGAGGCCGGGGACGTCTCCATCCTCTTCTCTGATATTAGCACACTTTTCATTCCCGCGCGCATGGAACCTTCCACATCCTTTGTCAGGCTGTCTCCTACATAGAGGATGTTCTCACACGGGAGGCCCATCTTCTCTGAAAGAAGCAGAAAGGGCGTCTGGCAGGGCTTGCTGCGCCCGATATCCTCGCTCGAGAGCTGGACGGGGAAATACCCGTCATAACCCAGACTCGTTATCCTGTTTGCCACCGGGAAGTCCGAGAGGACCGCCATGGGGTAGCCCTTCTCCTTTAAAAGGGAAAGCACATCTTCGACTCCGGGGTACGGCTTTATGTCTGAAAAGAGCTCGGAATACCTGTCTGTGAATATCCTCTTCTCCTTTCTGAGGAATTTCGAGACAGTATACTCGTCGTCCTTTCCGTACATCAGACGGCACATTCTCTTTCCGTTATCCTCCCTCGAGAGCATCTCAAGGGGGAGAAAGCTGTCCGAGGTGCGCAGAATCTGCCTTGCCCTGTTGTACGCGAGGGCGAAGGGAAGATGCCAGAGCGAGGCACGAAGGACTCTCTTATGAGTCTCCGAGAGCGGATACAGGGTGCCGTCGATATCGAATGCGACGCCCTTTATGTTGTTCTCTTCCAGAAAGGACATCACTTACCTCTCTTAGCCTTCTGTTTCGAGTTACGCACAATAACCTGGGCCTTCTCACGCTCCTTACCCGTTCTCGCCTTTCCTCCCGGCTTCTTCGCAATGCCCTTCTTCGCCGACGGGGAAGAAGAGTTCTTCCTCATCACGGCCCTGATGGCCTTTTCCTCGCTGCTCGGGCCCTTCTCGTTGAGGCTGGGGTTTCGCTTACGCTCCCTGAGTGATATCTCGACAGGGACGTATGAGAAGCCGAGGTCGCGCCGGATGCAGTTCTTGAGGTACGAGATGTACGTCTCTGGAAAACCGTGTATCTTGTTGACGAAGAGGAGGAACCTCACCGGAGAAGCACTGACCTGTGTGCCGTAGAGGACCTTGAAATAGCCTGTGGCAGAACGCGGCGGCTCCTGGTCTGTCGTCCACTTCTTCAGCGCCTCGTTGAGAGCTGAGGTGTCGACCCTCTTCTGAAGCTGTCTGTATACCTGCCAGACTGTGTCGAGCATCTTCCCGACATCTGTCGCCTCTTTTGCAGATATGGGAACAAGGGGGGCAAAGGAGAGAACGGGGAACAAAAACCTAACCCTGTCCTTTATGGCCTCGAGTTCGTTCCCGACTCCGGAGAGTCTGTCGATCTTGTTAAGGCAGAGCACAACGCCCTTGCCGCGTCTTACGATGAGCTGCGCAATCTTCTTGTCCTGCTCTGCCAGCCCCTCTGTGACGTCGATAAGAAGCAGTACGACGTCAGCTTCGTCGATTGTCTTTATGGCCCTGTTGACCGAGTAGTATTCAACATCCTCCTCGACCCTGCTCTTTCTTCTGATTCCCGCAGTATCGAGTACGGTATAGTCGGTTCCCTTGTAGACGAAGGTGCCCTTCATGACGTCCCTCGTCGTTCCGGCAATGTCGGAGACTATGGAGATATCGCGGCCCGTGAGGAGGTTCGTGAGCGTGCTCTTTCCCGTGTTGGGCTTACCCATGATCGCAAGCTTTACAGACTCCGGCTCATCGGGAATCTCCTCACTGCGTTCAAGGTTCAGCATGCCCAGAACAGTATCCTCGAGCTCCTCGATCCCCAGTCCGTGTGCAGATGATATCCCGACAACGCGCTGGAAGCCGTAGGCGAAGTAGTTCCACACGAGGTCGTCGCGCGAGGGATCGTCTATCTTGTTGACGACGAGAACGACCTTGTCGGTGTAACTTCTGAGCTGCTCGATAAGCATCATATCCTCCGCCGTCACCTCCATACAGTCCATGAGAAAGAGGATGATGTCGCTCTTCGAGAGTATGGAGAGTGACTTCTCCGTCACGGCATAGTCTATGCCGATCTTGTCGAGCTTGACGCCTCCCGTGTCGACAAGCGTCACGGGGTGGTTACCCAGAAGCCAGCGCTCGGGTATGGGGTCACGCGTAACACCGGGTGTGGGGTCCGTGATCGCCCTTCTCTTTCCGACGAGACGATTGAAGAGTGTGGACTTTCCGACATTCGGTCTCCCCACTATCGATATGAGCGGGAGCGAAGTATCTATATCTGCCTTGTTTCTTATTTCAAGTTTCTCTGCCATTGAGTTTCCTCTTTCCTGTAACTTCCAATATTATTGAAAATAATGAGGCTAAAATCTAGCCATAAAAGAAAGCTGTGTCAAATCATCTTCTTATGCACTATTAAATGATTACTCGATTTGATTTATACGATAAGCGTGCACTGTCAAGGCTGTCGTTTAAAGTTGCTGAAGATCTCATGACGTACATACTTGTTGCCTCAAACCACATCGAGAGAGTTGTGTTGATGCCGGGGGTATGAACACACATCGAAATCTTTGACTACAAGAAGCGGCTCAGTCAGGTTACTGTGGGGTATCGCATAAATGAGGATTATTGGAACAGAGGTGTTGCAACAGAAACAATCAGACTTCTCGTTGGGTACCTGTGTGGCAGTATCAAAATAGATGTGTTGAAAGCATTTGTAATGCCTGATAACGTGTATTCAGTGAAAGCGTTGTTAAAAAACGGATTCATCAAGGAGCCTGATCTGGCTCTGAGACACAACCGGGGAGGAAGAGAAAGCGTTTCTCTGGATGTATTTGCCTATAGAAAAGCTATTTCAGAAGGCTATAGTATATTTTTGTTGACTAGGTCGCAGAATGTCCTAGTGCATGCCCTATCATAGGGGTATGGAAAGCACAATCAACGTTGAAGATCTGAAGTTTAGAATTGACGGATTACCTGATTTCATCCTCAAGAAAGTCGACAAAGTCGTAACAGAGTATGAAAAGGAGAGGGACGAGGAAGAGTTTACGCCTTTCTCTGTATGTCCAAAATGCGGGAAGGAACATCCTCATCTCATAAAAGGTGGTAAGACAAAAGGCGGGAAGCAGATGTTCCGCTGCATGGAATGCGGAGCCCGCTTTGTCGCCGACATTCATGAAGTAACCTTTCATTCCAGACTCTCCAGGGAGCAGTGGAACGAGGCGATAAAGAGTTCAGTGAGCGGGGACTCACTGGATGTTACAGCTTCAAAATGTGATGTCACCCACCGTACTGCCTTCAATATGAGGCATAAGATAATGTCCTTCCTGGAGAAGGATGAAGACTCTATCAAGGTTGCTGAAGAGGTTGAATTGGACGAGAAATATGTCCAGGAAAGCCATAAAGGCAAGAAGATCGAGGGGCGAAAACCGCGCAAGAGGGGCGAAAAAGCAACAAAAAGGGGTATTTCTGATGAAAAAGTCTGTCTTCTTACTGCAGTGGAGAGGAAAGGCTCCTCTTTTCTGAGATCATATAACATGGGACGTCCATCATCCGAGGATGTGCTTAATCTCTCCTCCCACATCAAGCAAGGAGCGTATCTTTGGACCGACAATCACTCCTCTTATAATAAGCTGACGGAGACGCTGGGATCCAAGCGCGTCATCCTCTCTTCTCATGAAGAGTATGATAAGGTTAATCATCTCAATACAGTCAACAGCTTCCATTCCTACATCGAAAAATGGTATGTGCGGATGAGAGGAGTAGCGACCAAATACATCAACAGATATGCTGCTCTCTTCAATGTCAGATGGCTTTGCAGGGGAATGGATGGCAGCGAATCCCTGTTCAGAGCCAAGAGGAGAATCAAGTCACTGGGAAGTTTTGCCTTCCTCGACTGGGATGAGGTCGATAACACCAGATTGTATGCTGGAAGGGGGTTCGAATGTGCTTAAGGGGCAAAAGTCAACAAAAATATACTATAGCCTTTCAGAAAAATCTGTGACAGCCAATGATAAATATGATAAATCTCATGACAAATAGGAATTATTAGAACTATCATTTTAAGAAAAAGGAATATAGGCCGTGAATAAAAAGGAAATCGTTTCTGTCAATCAAGACTTTTTGAATAATGTTTCAAAAGTGCTGGAAAGTGCAAGGAAAAATGCCAGAACAGCTGTTAACCTCTCCATGGTCTATGCCTACTATGAGATTGGCAGAATGATTGTTGAGGAAGAACAGCACGGTGAACAGAGAGCGGCATATGGTAAGCAACTTCTAAAGGGACTTTCATCATATTTGACATGTAAATTTGGGGAAGGATATTCCGCTTATAATTTAAAGCTCATGCGAAGATTTTATAATGTATATTCACATGACCAAATTGGGGAAACAGTGTTTACCCAATTCGAAAATCTTCCGGCTGTCAGTACAGGCAGAAAGTTCTATCTGAGCTGGTCGCACTACCTCAAGCTTATGAGAATCGATAATGTGGATGAACGCCACTTCTATGAAATCGAGTCAGTGAAGAATGACTGGAGTCTGAGCGAAATCAACAACCCACGGGACAAGTCCCGGGGTATGAGCGGAAGCTCTACCCTTGTTGATTAGCCTCAGTGCATAAGCACTACGTTACGGGAGAATATATAGGTACCGATGGGTGTTGTCCTAGCCCTTCGCTCTACGGTCCGTGTTTAAAC
>CAVACS010000127.1:0-6635 GCA_963587105.1 Anaerovoracaceae bacterium
CTATAGATGCTTGGCCTTTTGTAATTATATCCTATTTAAAGAAATACACTTGATATCTTCTCCGATAAGAGTGATGTATATACACGTAAAGGAGAAGAAAATGAAAGCTAAAGTTAAATCAAACAGCTACCCATTCGGCTCGAGCTTCGAAGAAAACAAGGACGGCACAGTCAGACTTACAGTCTTCGGTATGGAAATGGCACTGAAGCTCAGACGCATCGACGAGAATGACCCTGCAGAGTCCTTTTTAAGAAACCGCTATAACAGAGAGAATAACGCTCACTACACAGACGGCTTCATCTTTGGAAGAGGTTCCTGGGCAGAGTTCATTCCAGACTATAAGGTCCTCCAGTTTGTGCATGCCTTCTACTTTGATGAAGTGGGATACAGGTTCAGAGACGACGTTTTCAAGAACAACAGACTCGAGGACAACGAGAAGAAACTCAAGGCTATCGTGAAGTACGTCAATAGATTCTACGACAGCGTAGAGCCAGCCAGAGACTGAGGAGGGAAGTATGGATAACAATAAGCTCAAGAGAATGAGAGATATCTACAGAAACGGAACAAGAGTCGAGCTCGAGCATATGGACGATAAGTTCGCTCCTCCCACCGGTACACGAGGAACGATAGTGGGAGTGGACGATGCAATGAACATCCACGTGAGATGGGACAACGGCAGCTCACTCTCCCTTATAGATGGAGTTGATGATTTCTGGATTGTCTTCGGTCCGACTACTGTGTGCTATGGGAAAACCCGTAACTGGAACACTATGGATGAGGCACTTGCTTTCTATCTTGAAGGGATAATGAACTCAGAGGGCTCTGAAAGGGAGAGGTATGCAACAATCTACTCAAAACTCAAGAGCGGACTCCTATTTGCTAGTGACGAATAATTCTATATATTTCAAAGAAATACACTTGCTATTATCTCCGAATAGAGTGATGTATATACACGTAAAGAAAAGAAACACACCTAAAGGAGAAGCAAAATGCTTGATACAAGATTCGGAGTTGAAATTGAGATGACAGGCTTATCGAGAAGAGAGGCTGCCACTGTGGTTAAAAGAATGGTCAATGGCGAGATGGAACACACAGGAGGACCATACGATGAGTACACAGTAACAGCTGCTGACGGCAGAGTATGGAAGATCGTAAGGGACGCATCCATCAGATGTCAGAAGAAGGAGAACGGAGCATTTGTTATTGCCAACGACTACCACAGCGTTGAGTTTGTAACTCCCATCCTAACATACCGCGAAGACATCGACCTCTTACAGGAGATAGTAAGGGCACTCAGAAAAGCCGGTGCTATTGCAAACTCTACCTGCGGTATCCACATCCACGTTGACGGAGAAGGACACAATGCACGGACGCTCAGGAACTTCGTCAATATCATATACGCAAGAAACGACCTCTTCTATAAGGCCCTTGGAATCGAGGCAGCAAGAGCAAGATACTGCCAGAAACTGGATGAGGAGATGGTAGAGAAGATGAACAAGCGTAAGCCGCAGTCCTTAATGGAGATTGAGGATATATGGTACAATGGTGAGTCCATGTACGGAAGACAACGCCACTACAACAACACGCGCTATCATTTCCTCAATCTCCATAGCTTCTTCCACGGACACCACACAGTGGAGCTCAGAGGCTTCAACTCAACCTTACACGCAGGGGAAGTGAGAAGCTACATAGTCTTTGCATTGGCTCTCAATAACCAAGCACTGACACAGAAGGCAGCCTCCACCAAGAAACCTCAGATAGAGAACGAGAAGTTCGCTATGCGCACATACCTTAACCGCATCGGTTTGATTGGAGACGAGTTCAAGGCATGCAGGGAACACTTAACAAAGAGACTTGAAGGCTCTTCAGCTTGGAGACACGGACGCACAGCATAAGGAGGAGATATGAGATACTACATAGCATACGGAAGCAACCTTAATAAAGGACAAATGAAAACACGCTGCCCTGGCGCAAGAGCCATAGGGACAGCTGAGATAAAGGACTACAGGCTTCTCTTTAAGGGAAGCCGGAGCGGCGCATACCTAACGATAGAGAAGGAGAAGGGACATAGTGTCCCTGTGGGGATATGGGAAGTGGACGAGAGAGACGAAAGAAACCTCGACAGGTACGAGGGCTTTCCCGTCTTCTACTACAAGGAGAACATGAGACTTTCTGTCAAGGATGATAATGGCAACACCGAAGAGAAAGACTGCTTTGTCTACATCATGCATGAGGATAGAAAACTGGGACTTCCGAGTGACTATTACGTTGCTATATGTGGCTTGGGGTATGAGTGCTTCGGTTTTGATACAGCACCGTTACTTGAAGCATATGAATACACAGCTTCTCATATGAGGAAGGACAAACATGACAGAGAAGGTTAAAGGAGGTATCATCGCAGTCCGCGATGCAGGACTGACGAATATGTTTGATGTGTATGACGTAGAGCGTATTGCCAACGAGATGGAGCTCTATGACCTTGTGCTGTACCTTGAAGAGAAGAAGAACTGGAAGGAGTACACGCACTTTATTCTGACTGGTGAATAAATCTTTATAGTGTATATAATTGCTTGATATAGTTTTGTGGTAGAGTTAATGTGTACATGTAAATAGATAAGGAGATACACACAATGACAGAGTTCACAAACGGTTATTTCAAGATGATGCAGGACATCGGAGAAGGATATGAGAGAGCAAGGTCTATTCGCAATAAAGAGAAGGAAGAGCTCCTAGAGAGGAAAGACTGGAAGGGACTCGAAGAATGGAACGAAAGAGAGAAGAATTTTCCATTTCCGTTCAGCGCTGGCTACATGAAAGCCTACTGGGCATGGCAGAACAGCATCGGCCACAGCTCGGACGCCTTCGAGGTCAGCGAGCTTCCGTGGGAGAAAGATGCACATGACTTCGTGGCTTGCCTCAAGGAAGCTGGAGTAAGGGAGTTTGCAATCACTGACAGATCTACATCCCTTATGGATGTTCTTCACGCTCTTGGCAAGGAAGGATGCGAGATGGAAGGACTATGCACCGTCAAGCGCATCGAGAACCGTTGGGGAGAAGGCGACAAGGCCGAGAGCTATAACGGCATATTGATGAGAGTATAAAAGAGAAACAAAACAGACGAGAGCCCACGTGTAACAGCGTGGGTTTTACTTTGAGGAAATATGAAATATAAACCAACCAAGCTTATGGCAAAGGACTCCGTGTACGACAAGGAGAAAGCAGATAGAGCCGTAGCTTTCATACAGAGTTTGAAACACACGAAAGGACAGTGGGCGGGGAAGCCGTTCAATTTGATGCCATGGCAGGAGCAGATTGTCCGTGATGTTTTTGGAGTAGTTAAACCCAATGGATATAGGCAATTTAATACTGCATATGTGGCTATAGGGAAGAAGAATGGAAAATCTGAGCTTGCGGCGGCTGTTGCTCTTCTCCTCACATGTGGAGACTTCGAAGAGCGTGCTGAGGTCTACGGCTGTGCTGCAGACCGCCAGCAGGCATCCATTGTCTTTGAAGTTGCTGCCGACATGGTGAGAATGTGTCCGGCTCTCAATAAGAGGGTGAAGATACTTGCATCCACCAAGAGATTGATATTCCTTCCGACGAACTCTTTTTACCAAGTGTTATCTGCTGAAGCGTACTCCAAACACGGCTTTAACATACATGGAGTCATCTTCGACGAGCTTCATACTCAGCCCAACAGAAAGCTCTTTGATGTTATGACTAAGGGCAGTGGAGATGCCCGCACTCAGCCATTGTACTTTCTCATCACAACAGCTGGCACAGATACACATTCTATCTGCTACGAGACTCATCAGAAGGCAAAGGATATCTTAGAGGGTAGGAAGATAGATAAGACATTCTATCCAGTAATCTATGGAGCTGATGACAACGACGACTGGACGGATCCAAAGGTGTGGAAGAAAGCAAATCCTTCTCTTGGAGAGACCATAACAATGGAGAAGGTGAGAGCGGCCTTTGAGTCAGCCAGGCAGAACCCCGGAGAAGAGAATGCCTTCAGGCAACTCAGACTCAACCAATGGGTTAAGCAGGCTGTAAGGTGGATGCCTATGGAGAAGTGGAACGCCTGCTCTTTTGACGTGAATGCAGAGGAACTCGAAGGAAGAGTATGCTATGGTGGCTTAGATCTCTCAAGCACTACTGATATCACAGCATTCGTTCTGGTGTTTCCACCAGTGGATGACGACGATGACAAATACTACATCATGCCGTTCTTCTGGATACCCGAGGATAACCTTGTTCTCAGAGTCAACAGAGACCATGTCCCATATGACATATGGCAGAGACAAGGGTACCTTGAGACAACGGAGGGCAACGTAGTTCACTACGGATATATAGAGAAGTTCATAGAGAAACTCGGAGAGAAGTACAACATACGTGAGATAGCCTTTGACAGATGGGGAGCAGTGCAGATGGTACAGAACCTCGAGGGTATGGGCTTTACTGTTGTTCCGTTCGGTCAGGGCTTCAAGGATATGTCCCCTCCGACAAAGGAACTCATGAAGCTTACACTCGAGAAGAGACTCGCGCACGGCGGACACCCGGTTCTCTCGTGGATGATGGACAACATCTTTATCCGAAGGGACCCTGCAGGGAACATCAAACCAGACAAGGAAAAGTCAACGGAAAAGATAGACGGCGCTGTTGCTACAATCATGGCACTCGACAGAGCTATAAGGTGTGGAGCTGATAATACAGAGTCGGTTTATGACCAGAGGGGGATTTTACTTATCTGACAGATTTGGTTATCTTATTTATACTATTGCATAGGTGAGGTTTTTAAGGCAAAATAAACTTAGAGAAAGACAACACTTATAAGGAGGTACTTGCTATGGCTACATGTAGTATTTTTGATAATATCACTATCAACAATCCCAAATTCATAGAGATGTATGTTGATCACATGGATGCAAAGGATGGTAAGTCATCTTTTGTAAGGCGTACAAATTCCAATATCAAGATTCTAACTCCTGAAGAAGGAAGGAGATTGTCGGAACTTCGTAAAAAGAATAGAGAAGCTTCAAAATGAATTATGGAATTGAGAACATCTTAGATGTGATTGAACAAGATGGAGAGGATGAAGTAAAAGAAGACCTCTCCAATTTTGTGTGTGATGCAAATAAAGACATACAAGACTTTATTCAGTTTAAGGCAATAGATTTTGCAAAGAAAAGAATATCTATCAGTTATCTCGTTTATGATGAAGATACGGGAAAGATACTCGGTTTTTTTACTTTAGCTCATAAAGTGTTGAATGTTCCTGCTCAAGGAATGAGCAATACAGTCAGACGCCGTATGGACAGATATGCCCGACTTGATAAAGAGAAGAATTCCTATCTTGTTTCAGCCTTTCTTCTTGCACAGCTTGGTAAAAACTATGCCCTTGAAAAAGAAGAGCGTATATCGGGCGAAGATTTGATGGACTGTGTTGATTCTGTCCTAGATGAGGTGCAGTATAGGATCGGAGGAGGAGTTGTCTATCTAGATTCTATAGACAATAAGCACCTTGTTCATTTCTACGAGGACATTTCCGGTTATAGGAAAATTGCGGAACGTGTTTCTGACACTAATGAAACAAAGTATTTGCAATATCTGAAACTCATCTGATGGTTTAACAATTAAAATAGTTCTAAAAGCACTCCAAAAGGGGTGCTTTTTTCATGCCCGAAGGAGACATAATGAGCATATTCAGTATTTTTAAATCACGCGACAAGCCTCAGAACAGAACTGCAGGCTCGTCTTATAATTTCCTCTTCGGAGGATCTACGTCGGGTAAGAGCGTCAACGAACGTAGTGCCATGCAGATGACAGCAGTCTACGCATGTGTGAGAATCCTCTCGGAGGCCATAGCTGGCTTACCGCTTCATCTCTACCGCTACGATAAGGACGGTAGCAAGAAGAAGGCGATAGACCACACGCTGTACACACTCCTCCATGATGAACCCAATCCCGAGATGACTTCCTTCGTCTTCAGGGAGACGCTGATGACACATCTACTCCTCTGGGGAAACGCATACGCTCAGATTATCCGTAACGGAAAGGGTGAGGTCATAGCGCTGTATCCCCTGATGCCGAACCATATGGAAGTAGACAGAAGCTCCGACGGTAGGATCTACTACAAGTATACAAGGGACAGCTCTGAGGCTAATGCAGGAAAAGAAGCAAGAGTAATCCTTACTCCCGATGATGTGCTTCATATTCCGGGGCTTGGATTTGACGGTCTTGTGGGTTACTCCCCGATAGCGATGGCGAAGAATGCAATAGGTATGGCAATAGCATGTGAGGAGTACGGAGCTAAGTTCTTCGCTAACGGCGCCGCTCCTTCCGGTGTTCTTGAACATCCCGGCACCTTAAAGGACCCCGCAAGAGTCAGAGACAGCTGGAACGCAGCATACGGAGGAAGTGCGAACTCCCACAAAGTAGCAGTCCTCGAGGAGGGGATGAAGTACACCCCGATTTCGATATCCCCCAACGAGGCGCAGTTCCTGGAGACGAGGAAGTTTCAGATAAACGAAATCGCCCGTATCTTCCGTGTGCCACCTCACATGGTGGGAGACCTTGAAAAGGCTACCTTTTCGAACATCGAGAACGAGACGCTGAACTTTGTGAAGTACACA
>CAVACS010000128.1:0-3554 GCA_963587105.1 Anaerovoracaceae bacterium
CATCTACGGCAGATACCACCCCGCTCATCTGCCACCTCGAAAGTATCTTTTCTGCCGTCTCTTCCTTATTATTCTTTGGATTCAAGGCAATATAACTATGAACAGCATTTCCCAGATTATCATAATTGCCGTTGAGACCGTGGGTCTTCATGACGGAGAAAAAATCTTCCACTAGTTCTACGCCCTCGGCTCTTTCCTCAACAGAGCTCGGAGCCTTGAATGCAGGGTAATGCTCAGTTTGAGTTTCATCAACATCATCCTCAAAACAGCCTGTTTGTCCTCTAGCTCCATCAAAGAAGAAGAATCTCTTTGATGTAATATCAAATTTCTCATCTCCGACAACAAGTTGCCCCTTCCCTTCATTCTCAGGGAATCTGATAAAAGGCTCATCTGACAGGCTGTCAAGCCAGTCTGTCCGAGGGCCGTTTTTTTCTTCTGCTGCGGCAAAGATAAGTCTCTTTTCGGCTCTTGTAAGTCCTACATACATGAGCCTCTTCTGCTCTTCCTGCTCCTTTATATAGATGCTCTCTCTGAAGGAAGAAGAGCTGAGTCTCTCTTCCAATGACTCAACCTTGAGCCTGGTGCCGAAAGGATTCGGCCAATAATTGATCAGCCTCCCCTGAAGAGGATTATCAACACTGAAATTCTGGCTGGGAATAACGTGAACTCCGAAAGCATTTCCTTTGACCGTGCTGGAGAGAGAGCCGAGTATGACAACAGGCCATTGCAGTCCTTTCGCCTTATGGTATGTGAGCACATTGACTGTCCCTTCCCCACTTCCTTCAGCTTCCCCAGCCTCGGACGATGACACATATGAGACAAAGCCGGATGGAGTTGCAGAGGTACGGGTAACTTCTGCATGATTCATATACTCAATACAGAGAGCTCTCAATTTCTCTACGTTCTGTATTCTTTTTACCGGATGTTCCATCGAGAGAGCCTTTCTGTCGAGAGAAAGCTCTGTTATTACATAGTTCAGAATCTCGAGAGGAGTGGAATCTTTCTGCATAGTAAGATTTTTAAGAAACGGCAGCTCCCTGAGTGCTTTATAGTCATTACCTTTCTCTTTAATCAAGGTATTTAGTACATCTTCACACCCTCCATAATAAGCACAGAGCACAGCAAGGGCGGCAGTATCATCCTTGTCCACAACATATCTGAATGCGGCCATGACAAGGCGGGCCTCTGGAGTAGCAAGGAGAGGACCCGATGAGGCAGATGATGATAGTCCGAGTTTAGAGAGCGAAGAGGACAATTTAGAGCAGTCGTCATTCGACCTCAGGAGAACTGCTATATCTTCAGCCCTGATTGAGTCAGAGTTGATTAACTCATATACACCTATGGCGAGAGCATCAAATTGTGTCTCTTTATTACCGCTCAAATACCATGCCTCGATTTCACCTCCTCGTGCAATCTCTCTCCTCTCATCGGGGACGGACAAGACGATATCATCCTTCTTCATATTGCTGAAAGCACGGGTGAATATGGCATTTGCGAGGTTCACAAGATTCTCGCTGCTTCTCCAGGAATACCTGAGGGAGGTAACATCCTCATCAGAAATAGTTGAAGAAACAGCATTCATCATCTCTGAGTCTGTACCCCTGAAGCCGTAGATAGCCTGCTTCGGGTCGCCGACCCACACCGATCCGTTTTCTGTGCACTCGTTTATTTTCAAAAACAGTGCAAGCTGAATCGGACTTGTATCCTGAAACTCATCAACCATCGCAATTGAAAGCCTCTCTTTCATCAGCGCTCTGAATTCCTCATTCTTTTCAAAGAGGTCGAGAGTACGGCACTCCTGGTCAACGAAGTCGACAAGCCCCATCTTCTCCTTATACCTCTGGTACTCGTCCAATGCCTCTCCAGCAAAATGAAACACACCGTTTATAACAGTTGAGATATCATCAAAGAGCTCTCTGCTGTCAAGAAGTTTCTCTTTTATCTCCCCAAGAGTCTCAATATCGAAATCCTCATCCTTTTTCGCAACTTCCGACTTTCCTATGGCCGCAGCACCTTTCCATGTGGGTGATTTGATAAACTCTCTGATTTTTTTAATTGTGTTATTCGTATTATTAAAATCCGAGTCAAAATTTGTCATCGGCTTTAATGCTGATGCAATGTACTCAAGAGAAAAATCCGTGTCAGAATGGAAGATACTTTTCAATTCCGATATTGATCTTGCTGCACATGCCTCAAGCTCTTTCTTTCCAAGCCTGTTGTTTCTCGCTGTTTCCGTGACCTTCTTCAAGTCCCTCTTCCAGTCGCTATCCTCATATCTGTTTTTCTTTATAAGCTCCAGCCTCTCCGCAGCCTCAACTACCGCTCTCAAAAGCACCTCTTCCTTTTTGAAAACATCGGAAAGCGATGAATTGAATATTTCATCTGCATTGTTATCATCCAGCACCATCAGCGACGGCGGGAGGCCGGCATCTATTGCATATTCCTCCAGAATGCGGCCGCATATGCCGTCGACAGTTCCGATAAGGCCGTCAAAGACACGGGATGCCAATTCGGGCTTTCCGTCGGAAATAAGGCGCTGTCTTATCCTCGACTGGAGTTCGGAGGCAGCTTTGACTGTAAATGTTGTTGCAAAGAGATTCTCCGGCTCGATACCGCTTTTTATGCATTCGCTGAGACGGTTCATCAAATCATATGTCTTTCCCGATCCGGCACTGGCCTTCACAAGTGTAATCTTCTTACTCATTCTCCCCCTCCAATACATCACAGAAATCTTTGAAATCACAATAGTCGCATCCGGCAGCAATGGAGAGAATATCATCCGATGTTTCGCTCGCTTTCTCCTCACCCTTTTTGAGTTTTCCGTCCTTGAGGTCATCCAGCCTCTTATGGTAGGCATTTACAGCCCTTTGTATGAGGCTCAGCCAATCTTTTCCTCTTTCATGGATGAAATCCTTCTTCGGAAAGAGGTAGTAGGCGCAGTTTATATTCTTCTCCCTATCGAGGAGCCATGAATAGGCAGCAAGCTGCAATGCCTCATCATTTTCGTAGTGCTCCCTGTATGCCTTATTGAAAGACCACTTCATGTCGATGACGAACTTGTTTCCGTCCCCATCCTCGAGGACAATATCACTGTAGCCTGTAAACGGCACACCCTCGAATTCCCCCGAGAGCTTCATCTCGTTGGCACATACTTTAAGGGAGCGTCTGTTGATTTCCCTGACAAGGTTCTTTACGGAGGAAACAAGAAGATTTCTTGTTCTCAGACGTTCTACATTATTACTATCACTAAGAAGCTGCGATGCCATCTGTGGAAGAAGAGTATCATATTCCTTTTCAGCCAATCTTTCGGCTTCCTCCTCACTAAGCACTTTTCTTTCCCTATATATGTTCTCGACAACCTTGTGAGCGAGAGTTCCTATCATCTGGCTGCCCTCCGGAACATCCAAGCTGTCGGCCCTCTCCAGCCCTATATGATAGTTGAGCATCCATTTGACAGGGCATGCAATGAAATCGCCTAGAGATGAGTACGAAAGTCTTTCAGGCGTGAATGAGTCTCCATCGAATTTATTCAAAACCACAGGCTTGAAGAAATT
>CAVACS010000128.1:3564-5572 GCA_963587105.1 Anaerovoracaceae bacterium
GAAGAAATTCCTCCTCTTCAATTTCATCGATATGTCAAGTAGATGCCAGACTCCGCTCTCATCAACCAAATCAAGTCCTGTTTTTCTCTCGATATCACACTCGTTATACTCGTCAAGAAGAGGATGAGGAAAAGACGGCTCTCCATTAAGAACCTTAGGAATAAGGCAGATGAGGTTCTTGCGACATCTAGATGGCGCATTATGCCAGGATGCGCTTTCTATCATCCTCAGCGCGCTTCTATTGTACTCTGGAAGTACACTCTCCTCACCCTTCGTCCAGTTGACCGCCCCGTTTTCTTTACGGCTTACACAGTTCCACCATATAATATTGTCGTAGTCTTTCATTATCATCTGAGGATCTTTATAAACATCAAATGGGGTATGTTCAGGTATGTAATATCCACCGCACGTGCCGTTGGAGATAACACTCTCGAGTATCCTCCAGAGCTCTATCTCTGTTAGCTCTTTCTTCTCATCGATGAGAAGCGAGAGCATTCCCGCTTCAGAGATAGAGACGGCGGCTTCGATGTTATCTGCAGCATAAGGCGCAAGATTACGCCTCATGATATCACATCGCTCGATTACGGCTCTGCCGCTGACCTTATCTATAGCATAGAAACTGTTCTTGTCGAGGAGATTTCTCATTTCCTCAAGCTTATCGAGCCTTGTCTGATAGTCATCCGGATGCTTCTTTCTGATTTCCTCCTCTGCTCCTTTCCAGGCTTTATCCCATTCCTCTCCACCGTATCCCGGAGCCTTTTTAACGGCCTCTGAGAGTCTTGATCTCAAGACATAGGGGATGGGGGAGAGAGGAAGCTTCAAAAGCTGGATAAACTCCTTTGCATTGAAAGGTTTCCAGAGTGTCTTAAGCCATAGCGGCAGAATCTGCAGTGACTCCCTCCACTTTGAAGAAGTTTGACTCCCGACAGCTGCGATACCGTAACGGTGGAATATACCGTCAAGGACAGACGTATCGTCCTGAACAATGAGGGCAGTTGAAGAACAATCGGCAGCCGATAGATATCTCGCCAAATCGCGGGCGAGAGTGATTTCGTTTTCCCCGATAACGGTTGTAATCTTCGGCCGGCATGGCTCTGACGGGACATAGCCACTGATTACCGCACCTCTCTTCTCGAGGGTGTTGATTACCTCCTTCCAGAGATACGGAAGATCAGCCCTGTTGTCCACAAGAACTATCGAAGCATCAAAAGAGGCTGATTGAGCTTCAGCAATGACAGAAAGAAGCCTATCGGGGATTCCGGGCGAAAGCGCAGTTGGAGAATTCTCAATAAATGAAAGTGTACTCAGCCTTTTACTCGGCCCGTCAGTTTTATTCCAGCCGTTGAGGACAAGCTCATCACGCCATGAAAGCAGTTTTATTGCAGTTGACCATGAATCGAGATTGAATGATTTACGACACCATTCAGCATCACTCTCTTTGATTTTCTCCTGATACTCTTTAATCCTTTCCGGTTCTGAGGGATAAACGCCGCTTAGGCCGAGGGTTTTCTCAAGCCAGTCAAGCATACCCATCGGGCCGTATGTAACAGAGCCGACTGAGGTCTTATCATAGGACCATACTGCCCCGTCAAGTTTCATTCCGAATAAAATTTTCATCATCTCCCCCTGTGATTTTTGCCTTCAAATTAAAATTTTCTATAAATTACGCTTAGTCCTCAAATCAACGTTATACCCTTCATATAGATACTTCATTGTTCTATTCTGACATAAGCTTAGTTCCTGTAGAATATCTCTGTAGTTACTGTCGATATAATATTCATCTAGCCTATCACTAAGTTTCTGCATATCATCAGAGAACATCTTGAATGTGATTGTGAACTTATATCCAATATACCTTGTGAAATAGTCTTCAGCTTCAGCCATATTATGTATTTCAGTAGAATCTTCTTCATAATCAGAGTCTTCAGTTCTCTCATAACATGAGAAAACTGGGTATCCATAATTACCAACATTTGTTCTCCCAAATATAAAAGATTCTTGGTTAAAC
>CAVACS010000128.1:5582-6628 GCA_963587105.1 Anaerovoracaceae bacterium
TGGTTAAACTTATCCTTACCAAACAAGAACTTACATAGGTCTAAATTAATATTAACTATAAGATAGCTATGTTCTATCTGACCATAAGAGCCTTCCACTTTGAAATACTTAAGTTTATTCTTTCTGAGGTAGAACTCAAGTCTTCTACAATAATTTTCATTTTCTTCCAAAGTAGCTTGCGGGCCCATAGGATTCTCCGGACTCGCGATAGCAAAAGTGAATATATTTTTCTTTGTACCAAATAATTCTTGTTTAAATTCTGTTAATTTACTTGTTTCGTCTAGTTTCATTGTTCTTTCCTGTGGATTACCTTTTAGCTAAAGACTCAAAAGTTTAAATAATTCAAATTCTTATAAATTATTAAGAAGTAATAACAAATAGACCTGTAAAAAGGGATTAAGACAAGGGTTATAACAATTGCAATAAACTATCTTATCCTTAAATATATCAGGGTAATGTGATACCTCTTTATTATTGTGTATAAAATTCATCAGCTTTAGCTGCTTTAGCATTATTTAGTGTTCATTATATTATTACCTGCTTATTCACTCCTTAAAATATAATCCATTGTAGTTATATGCTTCCACATCATTTGTAGGAGTATATGACTTAAGTTTATCTTTCCACTCAGAGATAGGTACTTTGTGCTTTAGCAATTCATTTACCCTTTTGCAGAAAAGTACCTCAGATTCTGTAATCTGTTCATTGCTTACCCCTCGGATGCCAACATAACGAGCTTCACGCTCATTGCTCACAAACATAGAGGAAAAGAATCCTCTACATTCAGTAAGCCTTGAAAAATCTGATGCTTTACACCAGATTCCAATTATGTTCTTTGCTTTGACGTGTGGTATGTCTTCTTCTGTAAAAGCATATAAATCCCAAGCACCATCAAGTCTAACTGTAGAAGGATACCACAACCCCCCACTATCGCCATGACCACAGAACAAAACTGTATCTTTCTCCTGCTCCAAACAGGTAATTAAATCCTTTTTGCTACCACTAGAATTATCACCTAGTCTGAAAACCTTGACATTATCTAGTCC
>CAVACS010000129.1:0-6624 GCA_963587105.1 Anaerovoracaceae bacterium
GTAACAGTTCAGCCCTGGGGTCAATAATCGACAAATAAAAATCATGTTAAGGCATGGAGTCTTTCCGTGCCTTCAATTTTAGCCCATAAATAGGCATAATTTATCAAAATTTTTCATACTTTTCACTTGACATTTTCATAGGCATGTGCTATACTTCTAATCATAACTAGGAGGCAATAAATGTCGATTGTTAAGTACAAGAATCCATCAGGCGTTACATACGCATATGAGTCGATTGCTATCTGGGATCCTGAGAAGAAGCAGAGCAGGCCCAAGAGAGTCTATCTCGGCAGGATAGACGAGAAGACGGGAGAGATTATTTCATCTTCGGGAAAGAGAGGGAGGCCTGCAAAGGAGAAAAAGGAAGAGGTTAATACGGAAGACGGTAAGGACTACCGTGCACTCTACACTGACGTCAGCAAGAGGAACGAGGTTCTTTCTCTGCAGCTTGCAGAGGAGATAAGAAAGAATTCTGTTCTCACCATCGAGAACAGGAAGCTGACGAAGGCGTTGAAGGACATAGGCGCTACTGTCAGCGGAGTGCTGGAAAACAAGGAAGAATAAAGAGATGACTACTCCACTTGAACTGAGACCATCATGCCATGTCGGATGCAAGTATGTAGATTTCGCCTACGAGAAGATGGCAGACTACAAGCTTCTCCACCATAAGAAATGTGAGGAGAACGAGAAGCTGACGTATATGAACAGCTCTATGCGGAAAGACATTACGGCCCTGCGTAAGGAACGCAATGAATACAAGGCAAAAGCCGACAAGTATGATAAAGTCCAGGCTCAGCTGCTTGAAATGAAAAGAATCTGTGAAGAACAGAGATGCATCATCAAGGCCATGGAGGACAGGATCAAGCAGCTGGAAAAAGACAAGGATGATTCTATCGAGTGGAGAGAAGAAAAAAATGACAAAATAAACGAGCAGAAAAAACAGCTTGCGTCGGCAAATGAAGAGAAAGCCTCTCTGATGGCGGAAGTTGCGAAATTGAGAGAGGAGAACAAAAGTTACCTTAATGAGATAGCCCGTCTGAAGTCCATTCTCAATAATAACCCTTCGAACACATCTACTCCGCCTTCCCAGGGGCAGCCTGGCCAGGATCCTCATTCCCACCGTCCTAAGTCACAGAATGAGTACAACGACAGGGATGAAGCAAAGAAGAAGGAAGAAAAGGATGCCACGAAGAGAAGCAAGGGCGGCCAGAGAAGTCATAAGGGAAAGACTTTTACCAGAGACGATGTCATGAGATTCCTGAAGGAAAACGCCGACAAATGCCGATATGAATTACATGAGATAGGGACAAAGGGAGAAGGCAGACCTTACCGTGTCAAATATGTAATCGGGACAGAAACACGGGTGGTAATAAAGGAATACAGGTATTACGAAGATGCCGAAATACCTCTTCAGCACCACTCGGATGTAACATACGACAGTTCGCTCAAAGCCCTGGCGGCTTACCTGTACGGAGAGTGCAACATGGCGACAGACAAGATTAAGGAGTTCTTTTCTGTTCTGTCGGAGGGGCTGATCAACATCAGTCAAGGAAGTGCCTATAACTTCTGCCGCGATGTTGCCACCAAGTCTGATGAGAGCATCTCACAGCTTTGCACAGATCTCCTGAACGGTGATGTTCTCTATACAGATGCCACGAACACCAGGGAGGACGGGAAGCAGACCTATGTCAGGAATACAAGCAATCCGAACACTGTTGTCTACAGTCCTCAGGATTCCAAGACTATAGAGGAGATCAGGAGCAATGAAGTTCTCAAGTCATTCGTCGGGATTGTCATGGCTGACCACGAGACCGCTCTGAAGCATTTCGGAACAAAGAATGCAGAATGCAATCAGCATACCGGACGGTACTGCTGGAAGAACGAGGAGCAAACTCATCATTCCTGGATGAGGGAGTTCATGGATCTTCTGTATGAAATAAAGGGCAACAAGGAGAAACTCCAGAAGGAAAATATAGAAGCCTTCAGCGAGGCGGAACTCCAAAAATACTTCGAAAGATATGACTCTATCCTTGCAAAAGGGTGGAAGGAGAATAATGAAGATACAGAGCTTTGGCAATATGCAGACCAAGATGAAGAGGCTCTTCTGAGACGTCTTGAGAAGTACAAGGAGGACCACCTGATGTTTGCAACCAATTTTGAGGTAGAATTTACCAACAACAGAAGCGAGAATGATTTAAGGTTCATCAAGAACCGTACAAAACTCAGTGGAGGCTTCCGACAAAAGTCTGGAAGACAGATCTGCTGTGACATAATGAGCATCATCAGAACATGCAAGAAGAGGAACATGCCCATCTACTCCACGCTGATGACAATTGCAGAAACGGGCAAGAACGTGTTTCAGATGCAGGCATAACACAAAACACAATCATTTCATCAAAGGCAAGGCCATCTCAATTGGAGTTGAGAGTGGCCGAGCCTTTGTGCCTCATACCCCACAGGGCTGAACTGTTACATTTCCTCAGGATTTCATAGCTTTTAATCATGGTTTTTTCTTTATAAAGCGGTGATTTCTGTCAAATATGCAACTCATCAGGACAGAAATGAGGAGAGGGAAGAAAAAATAAGATGTTTTTAATTTGATATCTCTTTCTGTTTATTGCAATTTTAATAAGAATATGCTAAAGCATAATAGCTTGTTAACGATAGTTTATTATCGAATATCTTTGTTCTATTATAGGAGAAATAAAAGATGAAAGTTGGTATTAACGGATTTGGAAGAATCGGCCGTTTCGTTTTCCGCGCTGCTATGAACCGCCCGGATGTTGAAATTGTAGGTATCAATGACCTCTGCCCGGTAGACTACCTCGCATACATGCTCAAGTATGACACAATGCACGGTCAGTTCGAAGGCACAATCGAAGCAGATATGGAAAACTCTCAGCTTATTGTCAACGGAAAGAAGATCAGAGTCACAGCATGCAAGGATCCTAACGAACTGGCATGGGATCAGGTCGGTGCTGAATATGTAGTAGAGTCAACAGGTCTCTTCCTCACAAAGGAGAAGGCACAGGCTCATATCAACGCTGGTGCAAAGTATGTCGTCATGTCAGCTCCTTCAAAGGATGACACTCCGATGTTCGTATGTGGCGTCAACGAAGATACATATGTAAAGGGCACACAGTTTGTTTCCAATGCTTCCTGCACAACCAACTGTCTTGCTCCTATCGCAAAGGTCCTCAACGACAACTTTGGTATTGTCGACGGTCTTATGACGACAGTTCATTCTACAACAGCTACACAGAAGACAGTTGACGGACCTTCCATGAAGGACTGGAGAGGCGGCAGAGCTGCTTCCGGCAATATCATTCCGTCATCAACAGGTGCTGCAAAGGCTGTCGGAAAGGTCATTCCTTCTCTCAACGGCAAGCTCACAGGTATGTCCATGAGAGTTCCGACACTTGACGTCTCCGTCGTCGACCTCACAGTCAACCTTGCAAAGCCCGCTACATATGCAGAGATCTGCGCAGCTATGAAGAAGGCAAGCGAAGGCTCCCTCAAGGGTATCCTCGGCTACACAGAAGATGCAGTTGTCTCGTCCGACTTCCTCGGCGACACAAGAACATCCATCTTCGACGCTAAGGCTGGTATTGCACTGACAGATACATTTGTAAAGGTTGTTTCCTGGTATGATAACGAAATCGGTTATTCAAACAAGGTTCTCGACCTCATCGCTCATATGAAGAAGGTCAACGGCTGATTAGAAGTCGCTTGACTCTAAAAGGCCTGTAGTCTACAGGCCTTTTTGTCCAGTTAAGGAGTAATTTATGGTACTTAATACAGTTAAAGAAGCTGATCTCAAAGGTAAGAGAGTTCTTGTCAGAGTTGACTTCAACGTTCCTGTAAAGAACGGCGTCGTTACAGACGATACAAGAATCAAGGCTGCTCTTCCGACTCTCCAGTACATCCTCTCCCAGGGTGCATCCCTCGTTGTCATGTCCCACTACGGAAGACCCAAGGGACAGAAGAATCCCGAATTCTCAATGGCTCCGATCGCTGCAGTTTTCGAGAAGGAACTCGGAAGAAAGGTCACACTCGCTCCCGATGTCATCGGTGATGAGGTGAAGGCTCTCGTCAAGGGCCTTAAAAGCGGTGATGTTCTTCTTCTTGAGAACGTCAGATGGTATAAGGAAGAAGAGGCGAACGATCCTGCATACGCAAAGGAACTTGCTTCCTACGGCGACGTCTATGTAAACGATGCATTCGGAACCGCACACCGCGCTCATGCTTCAACTGAAGGTGTTGCACACTATCTTCCTGCGTTTGCAGGACTTCTCATCGAGAAGGAAGTCAAGTTCATGGCTCCTCTTCTTGAGAACCCCGAGCATCCGTTTGTCGCTATAATCGGCGGCAGCAAGGTCTCGAGCAAGATCTCCGTTCTCAAGAGTCTTGTCAGAACCTGTGACACCATCGTCATCGGCGGCGGTATGGCATATACATTCCTCAAGGTTCTCGGACACAGTGTGGGAAAGAGCCTCGTCGAGGATGACTACCTCGATACAGCTTCCGATTTCCTGAAGGCTGCAGAAGAGAAGGGTGTCAAGGTCATCCTTCCAGTCGATCACGTATGTGCTGAAGCATTCGACGAGAATGCAGCTCCTGTCTATGTAGATTCCCAGGATGTTCCAGAAAATCTCATGGGACTCGATATCGGGGAAAAGACAGTCGCTCTCGTCATTGATGCTCTCAAGGATGCAAAGTCAGTTGTATGGAACGGACCGATGGGCGTCTTCGAGTTCGCTAAATTTGCAAAGGGAACAGAGGCTGTTGCAAAGGCACTTGCAGAGAGCAGTGCGGTATCTGTCGTTGGCGGCGGTGACTCCGTAGCTGCAATCAACAAGTTCGGTCTTGCTTCCAGAATCAGCCACGTCTCCACCGGCGGTGGTGCATCTCTCGAATTCCTCGAGGGAAAGACACTCCCGGGAATCGCTGCACTGGAAAAAAAAACTAGAAAAATCTATATAGCAGGCAACTGGAAGATGAATCTTCTTCCCTCTGAAGCGGCTGTCTATGCATCTTCTCTTGCAGAAGCATACGAGAAGAACGGCTGTGACTGCCGCTTCATGGTTGCCGCTCCGTTTGTCGATCTTCCCGGCGTTGTTGAAGCAGTGAAGGATACACCCGTAATCGTTGCTGCAGAGAACATGGCAAACCACACATCAGGTGCTTACACAGGTGAGGTAAGCCCGCTGATGCTCAAGGACATCGGCGTCAATACCGTCATCATCGGTCACAGTGAGAGAAGACAGTACTACGGCGAGACTAACGAGATCGTGAACAGCAAGGTTCTTCTTGCACTCGAGAATGACATGGAAGTCGTACTCTGTGTGGGAGAGACACTCGAGGAGAGGGAGGGCGGAAAGCTCGAAGAGGTACTCAGAGCACAGCTCGAAGTCGGTCTCAAAGGTGTCGAACCCTACCAGATGAGTGCAGTCACGATTGCATACGAGCCTGTCTGGGCTATCGGAACAGGAAAGACGGCAACACCCGAGGATGCAGACGATGCACACGCATTCATCCGCTCCACAGTAGCTACTTTGTTCTCAAAAGATGTTGCTAAAAACCTGATAATACAGTATGGTGGTTCAGTAAAAGCTGAAAATGTTAAGGCATTGATGGCTAAGGAGAATATCGACGGAGCCCTCGTTGGAGGTGCTTCTCTCACACTCGACAAGTTCCTTCCTATCATGGCTTATAACAAATAATTAGAGGTAGATTGAAAATGGGTGTATTAGGAATAGTCCTGATTGTTGTTTTCTGTATCATCGCACTCCTGCTTCTCTTCCTGATTACCATCCAGGGTCAGGACAGCGCAGGACTCGGAAGCGTATTCGGCGGCAAGTCGGATTCAGCATTCGGAAGCGGAACGAATTCGTTCCTGACAAAGATTACAGCAATCCTGGCAGTAGTTTTCATGGTGCTTTCACTTGTTGTCGCACTTGTCAACAAGTCATCGAGCGATGAAATTGCACAGATGACAAAGACGAGGATCGAGCAGAGTGTCTTCGATACAGCTGCAACTGAAACCGAGTCTGTCGAGAGCACGACATCCAACTGATTGTCTCATATTGAAGCCGGCTCCTTCTTGACGGGGAGTCGGTTTTTGTTTAAGGAGAAGAGCCGATGAGAATTGCAGTTGTGGTTTCTCCGAAGAACGGAGAGAGCCGCACAATACTGGAGACGGCAAAAGATGTGACGGTTACCCTCGAAAGGAGGGGATATTCCGTCGAATGCATAAATACTTTACTCGATTCAGACAAAAAGCTCACAATCTTTGATTATCTTGTTTTTATAGGGGAGAGTGTCTCCCTCTTTTCGAAGAAGGTTTCTCCCTCTCTCGGTAAGTATCTCAATTCCTGTGGTACGATATCGGGAAAGAGGGCTGCAGTCATTCTTGCGGGAAGGACTCTCCTCAAGACAGGGGCTATGGCCGCACTGATGAAGGCAGTCGAGGGTGAGGGTGTCATACTCAAGACCAGCGAATTCTGCAATACTCCGTCAAAGGCCTCCGCTTTCGTCAACAACATCAACGTGGAAAGGAACTATTAGGTTATCAACAACCCACGGGACAAGTCCCGGGGTATGAGCGAAAGCTCTACCCTTGTT